>JAFLUI010000063.1 GCA_022508825.1 Oscillospiraceae bacterium | reverse complement strand
TTCTATAATTGGGGGTAGATAAGGGTCAAGGCTCAGCCTTGTAAATGATAATTTAACTCACGAAAACCAGTGAGCTGTCCTCTTCACGGAGGGCAATGACCGCCCCCCGAATAAGGTAAGCGATAGGGTCACCGGAGGGGCTTCTTTGCAGGCAGATAACGGAAGTCCCCTCAATGAGACCCATATCCTGCAGCCTGCGGCGCATACCGCCTTCTACCCGAAGCTCCGTCACCCTTGCGGAAGTCCCCTCCCGCATATTATGCAGCGTCTTTGCTGTATTCATAATTATACTATGCTCATTGCAAAGTGTACAACACTTTGCAATACCCATGAGCAATGCTCATGGGTGCGGCTGCGCCGCAGAGCCGCCGTTCATACTGACCGCTAAAATCTATGATTTTATAGCCGCCTTTGGCGGCACAGCAAACTATTGTATAGTTTGCTGCAGCGGTCAGTATATAACACGCTCCTGCATGACGCAGTAAGCATTTTCTCCTTTCACGTATGCTGAGTTCATGAAAATTTAAGTAGCAAAGCGCAATATCCACCGACAAAAAATCCTCTGAATATATCGGCAGCTATTTTACGCTCATTACAGGCTATGCGGAAAAAATTTTATTGCCACACATTTTTCCGGACTTGCCTGCATAAGTATGTAAAAAAACCGATATTTCAAAGGAGCTGTTCAAGTATGAGCAAGGTTTCATCTAAAAAAGGACTGAAAATTTTTTTATTCCTGCTTCTGGCTGTAATAGCCATAACAGCGCTGATGTTTTTCTCCAAAGCCAAGGCAGAGACTGAGGCTGACGAATTTTTCACCATGTCATCCAGCGCCGAACGGGTGGAATTTCTCAACCGTCAGGGCTGGATAGTAAAGCCCGACCCCATCTCCAAGGAGGAAATAACCATCCCCTCCGTATTTGACGGCGTGTACGCAGACTACGCCGAGCTTCAGAAGTCTCAGGGCTTTGATCTTGAGCCCTACAAGGGCAAGACAGCCACTGCCATAACCTATCAGGTGCTGAACTATCCCGACTATCCCGAGAACGTTACCGCCACCATGCTTATTCTGGACGACAGGCTTATAGGCGGAGATATTTCTCTCGCCGGCGATAACGGCTTTACCGTACCGCTTATCACTGCAGGGACACAGTCTATGCTGACCTCCGATCAGCCTGACACAGCCGAATGACTCCGCATGACCGCCGGTCAACTCGGATCGGACACTGCCGTCCGTTCATCAGACGAGCCGTATCGTTCCGGAGGTGAGAGCCTTTTCCTCTCCGCTGTCAAACCGAACAAGCAGCCTGCCGATCTCGTCTATTCCGATGCAGTCCGCCTCCTCAGAGCCGTTATTGGACGTAATTTCTATACGCTTTCCGATGACATTAGAGCGGTTCCTGTATTCCTCCAGAAAGCTCTTGTCACGGATAGTCTCCAGACGCTTTTCAAAGCAGTTGAGTATCTCTGCAGTAAGAAGGCTTCTGGAGACCGATTTATTTGTCTCCATGCGTATCGACGTTGCGATATCCGAAATGTTTTTGGGGAAAGAGACGTTCTGGACGTTCAGTCCGATACCGACGATAGCGTATTCCAGCCCCCCCTGCTCCACATTTACGGAAGCCTCTGTGAGTATGCCGCAGAGCTTTTTGTCACCTGCATAGATATCATTTACCCATTTGATCCTGCAGTCAAGACCGGAAATATTTTCTATAGCCTCCGCAACGGCAACTGCCGCGCAGGAGGTTATCAGCAGTGAGTGATCCACCGACAGCTTGGGACGCAGGACTATGCTCATATAAATTCCCATGCCTGTTGGTGAATAGAAGTTCTTTCCCATTCTGCCCTTGCCCTGTGTCTGGACCTCCGAGACCACCGTCGTTCCGTGGACAGCGCCGAACTGTGCCAGACTTTTGGCAAAATTGTTTGTAGAATCAATAGTTTTGAACACATCGATCTTCCTGCCCAGATCCTTAGTGCGAAGATTAGGTACGATAGCCTGCTCGCTCAGGAAGTCGTTTTCCTCCGACATACAATAGCCTCTGTTTGTGACAGCGCATATGGTATAGCCCTCGTCACGGAGCTGCTTTACAGCTTTCCATACCGCACTGCGGGTCATACCTACACTTCTGGCTATTTCACTGCCGGAAACATTTTTTCCTTTATTCTCCTCTAATACAGCTAAAACCTTGTCTTTTAAAGACATTAAAAACACCTCCATTTTATCTGAAACGCAATAGTTAAGTAAAGAGGCACTCCTCAGAATCAGCCGACATAACGCCGGTCAAAATACAATTTAATTATATCACATAATTGCAGATTAGTCAATCACATTTTTAAATTTTTTTCATAAAATGTTAATGCCGGTAAATCGGGAGGCAGAGAACGTCTGAACCTGAAATTATTTACCGGCACAGGTGGCATTTTATGATAAAAGTTTTGCTTTTAGTGATAGCCGTATGCACCGACTGCTTTGCAGCGTCCCTTGGGATAGGCAGTGCAGGGATACGCATACCCTTTCGCTCGGCTGTGATAATCAGTCTTGTAGGGACGGTCTCATTAAGCGTTTCCGTAGCATTTGCAGGTACTCTTAAGCTTGCCGTCCCGGGCGGGCTTTGCTCCGCCATATCCTTTATTCTTCTGCTGGGACTGGGGCTTTTCAATCTTTTCCAGAATTTCTGGAGGGACATCATCTGCAAGCGCAGTAAAAAAGGCGACCCCGTCAGAATGTTCTTTGACGGAGCCTCCGCCGACACGGACGGTTCCAAAAGCATATCCGCAAAGGAAGCGCTCGTTCTGTCAGCGGCGCTGTCCGCAGATTCAGTCGTCACCGGCATCAGTGCAGGACTTGGCAGCATAAGTCTTCCCCTGCTGTCTGCAATGTCCTTTGCGGCAGGACTTCTTTCCGTAACAGCAGGCGAAAGGCTGGGTAGAAAGATCGTTTCTTCATTTAACATAAATCTTGGGTGGCTCTGCGGAGCGGTACTTATTATTCTTGCATTTACAAATAAATAAATCATCATTATGCAGCTGTATATTCATATTTATCGGCAGTTACTTGAACGCTCTCTTTTCCGGTTTATTTATTATATTTTTGTTTAATGCCAATCTCGACCACGTAAATCTGGAAAAATACGTCGAAAATCTCTATACATGTCTCTTGCATCTGTATTACTGTGTTTGTATTCAGAGCCTGCTCCATCCCCACACAAAAGAATACATTCCTTTGTACCATTATCAATTCCCTTTATTCCGTAAAATTTGTAATCCCCTCGACCATCAGTAAGAATAGTATCCCATTTAATATATTCTGCATCACCTTCTATCAATAATAAACGTTTGTAATACTCGATCAATTTCTCTTCTGATAAGGTATTCAGGTCATCTTCTGATATCTTTTTTTTACCGAGTACTTCACCGTGTTTTCTAAAGTATAAGCCATCATAAGTCACTTCTTCAAGTCTGTCGTAAACATCATAAATTTCATAGATCTCATCAGGAGCTATTTCTCTGAAATCAAACATTTTTACTTCGCCTGTATTTGTCACGTAATATCCAAAAATATTTTCGTGAAATACCTGATATGATAATACAAACACGATTTCCGGCATATTCTTAGCTAATGCATCTAATTCCTCCTTTGATAATGTTTCTGTGGTTTCTTCTGTCGTTTCACTGATTGTTATTTCTTCTTGTGTTGTTTCACTGGTTGTTGCTTCTTCTGTCATTTTCTCGCTGGTTGCTTCTGCCGCCTCGCTTGTTGTTTCTGTTGGGGTTTCATCGATCCGGACTTCATCACCCATACCACAGCAGGACAGGGACAGCACCACGGCAAATGCCATTGCAAGGGATATGACTTTTTTAAACAATTTATTGAACATAAATTCACTCCCTTTCATATTTTCCCTATTATAATATATTTTAATGCAATTGTCAACGAGCAGTTGTATCAGTTTCCGTTTTTTAGAGAAACTTGTAAAATATTTGCGCAGAATTATAATTTAATGTATGAGCAGATATATATCCTAAAAAATAAAATACAGGGCTTGATTGATCTGCAATTATGTGGTATAATTAAAAGGTATTACCATTTAAGGTAATACCAATACAGAAATTCTATAATGTTACCGAGCCGCAAACTTACAGGTTATTTCAAAACAAAGTAACGGAAAGGATAAAGGCTCAGCCTTTGAAAGGAGCATTTCAATGCTGTTATTAGACGAGCTCCGTGTGGAGCTTGAAGGTTACAAAAAGGATATGAAGGAGCTTTACGAGATACTCAATATCGACAAAGCCAAGGAGGAGATCGCCCGTCTGCAGGAGGAATCAGGCAGGGAGGGCTTCTGGGACGATCTTGAAAACTCCCAGAAAGTGATGCAGACTATCAAGCATAACGAGTCCGCCATCGAAAGCTTTAACAAGCTCAACGAAAAATTGGAGGACGCCCTTACTATGATCGAGCTTGCCATGGAGGAAGAGGACGACGAGGACACCGCCATGGAGATCAAGCGTGACGCCGACCGCTTCACAAAGGAGCTTGAAGCAATGAAGCTCACCACCCTGCTGACAGGCGAGTACGACGAAAAGAACGCCATCCTCACCTTCCACGCAGGAGCAGGCGGCACCGAGGCTCAGGACTGGGCGGAAATGCTTTTCCGTATGTACAATATGTGGGCGGAAAGCCACGGCTTCAAGGTCACCACTCTTGACTATCTGGACGGCGACGAGGCAGGTCTGAAATCCGCCTCCATCCTTGTGGAGGGCATAAATGCCTACGGCTTCCTGAAATCCGAAACGGGAGTCCACCGTCTTGTCCGGGTCTCCCCCTTTGACAGCTCCGGACGCCGCCACACCTCCTTTGCATCTCTTGAAGTCATGCCCGAAATGAGCGAGGCAGACACAAACATCGAGATACGTCCCGAGGATCTGGAGATCGACTTCTACCGTGCCAGCGGCGCAGGCGGACAGAAGGTAAACAAGACCTCCTCAGCGGTGCGTCTTACCCATCTGCCTACAGGAATAGTGGTCTCCTGTCAGACCCAGAGAAGCCAGTATCAGAACAAGGACTACGCAATGAAAATGCTCATGTCCAAGCTGGTGGAGATCAAGGAGCGGGAGCATCTGGAAAAGATCGAGGACATCAAGGGCGTTCAGAAGGAGATCGCCTGGGGCGCACAGATACGCTCCTACGTTTTCATGCCCTACACCCTTGCAAAGGATCACCGCACAGGCTTTGAAAACGGAAACATCGGAGCAGTTATGGACGGCGATCTGGACGGATTTATCAACGCATATCTCACCGCACTTTCTCACGGAACCCTCCAGAAATAAGGTGTCCCTATGCAAAAAATACTTGGCTATATGAGAAAGGCGATCACCGAATTTGACATGATCTCGGACGGCGACAGGATCGCTGTTGGAGTGTCGGGCGGCAAGGACAGTCTTGTGCTTCTGAAGAGTCTTGTGCTGCTCAGAAGCTTTATCGGCATACAGTATGATGTGGTTGCAATAACTCTTGACCCTCACTTCGGAGGCGTGCCGGGAAATTATTCCTCCGTCCGGAAGCTCTGTGACGAGCTTGGAATTGAGTACAGGCTTGTGGATACCCATATCGGAGAGATCGTGTTTGACGTGCGTCAGGAGACAAATCCATGCAGTCTCTGTGCCCGGATGAGACGGGGAGCCCTCCACAACGAAGCAAAAGCGGCAGGCTGCAACAAAGTAGCTCTGGGACACAATTTCGAGGACGTGGTGGAGACCTTTGTAATGAATCTTTTCAACGAGGGACGTCTCGGATGCTTTGCGCCGAAAAATTATCTCTCACGGAAGGATCTCACACTTATCAGACCTCTTGTTTTTGCTCCGGAAAATCAGATACGCAGTGCCGCAGCAAGGAACGGACTGGAGATAGTAAAATCAAAATGTCCTGCCGACGGTCACACATCAAGAGAACGGACAAAGCAGTTCCTTGCTGAGCGGAACAGACAGGACAAGGGGTTTTCATACCGACTTTTCGGAGCCATGCGCAGAGCAGGTCTGGACGGCTGGGGATACAAAAAAGATCAAGGCATCGTACAATAGTTGTGCGGTGCTGCCTTAACTTCCTATATTGGTCTCCACAAATTCTTTCAGACTGCGAAGCTCGTTGGCAAGAGCGGTATTTATTATTTTTGATTCGGCGGCAAGCACCTCTCCGAAGGGGTTGCCGTCAGTATCTTTTTGGTCGGAATAATGCTTGTTAAGTCTTGAGATACGGCTGTCAATTTCCTTGATAATTATCTGTCCGGGGTTCATAATTTTCATACTCCTTTTCGTAAAAATATTTTCAGATATATTGTTTCCCGGCGCAAAAGGATATTGTAAGGTAATTTCAGGCAGCGTATCCTGACAAAAATTAAGCAGAATAACAAATGATATCCTTCCGGATATCATTAATTTTGTGCCTAATGGACGTTGACACAAACAAGCAAAAGGTGTAAAATTATTATGTGTCAAATATACGGCAAAAAAGGAGTAATTGCTATGAAAAAAATATTGAAAGCTGCCCTGACAGCCGCAATAGGCTGCATTATGGCAGCGGCTTTTTCAGTATGTGTTTATGCTGAAACTGAAGATGTGGAGCTGTCAGTCCAATTCGCTGTACCGTCAACCGGTTCCTGGGGTCAATCGATAACTTATTACAGAGTGCCCGTGGATAATGAGCATGATGTATTTGACTGCGGAAGAATAACTCCGGATACTATAGTTACTGTCGAATATGAACTTGACGGTACATGGGTGAAAGAAGATCCGCCTGTAGAGCTTATTCTGCAGAACTATTCGTCCTCAGACCCGCAGATATGGGCTCAGGTACTGCCGTTTGAATGGGACGAAACATCTGCTTCCTTTGATTATCAGGCAATGGTAAAAGTATACGGTTCCGAAGATCTTTCAACCGTTGATAACCTATGGCTCGGAGACAGAGGAATTGTAGTGACCGCAACAAAATTTACACTTACAAACTGTGCTGTTGAAGAGGTCACCACCACTACCGAAGCTGAGACCACAACAAAGGAAGAAACCACCGCTGCAGCTGAGACAGAGGCAGCAAAAGCAGATGACGGTGATGCAGCAGAAGCAGGAGACGAGACAGCTGTCACCTCAGCCGCTCAGACCGAAAGCGAAAATACATCGAACAACAATGTCCTTTATATTGTGATCGGAGTTGTTGCCGTTGTAATTATAATTGCAGTGGTAGTTGTCATCATTGCCAAGAAGCCTAAAAACAAGTTCTATTAATAAAAACAAATTCATTTTCAGGGTCGTGAGTGCAGACGCTTACGACCCATTTTTCATGCAGTATTTTCTGAGTAAAGACTGTCCCCTCTGATCTTTCACAGACAGGAGAGTCCCCGTCAAAAGCAAAGGAGTATTTTTTTATATCGGAAAAAAGTCCGGTGCCAAGATGCTTTCCAAGAGCTTCTTTAAGAGTCCATATGCGGAAAAAATTTTCTTCCCTGCTGTCCGAAGAAAGAACATATTCCTGCTCAGAGGGAGAAAAAATTCTCTCCATCACCTTTTCATTAAACCTGCGGAAATACTCTGCATCGACACCTATCTCCTTATCGGAAACGCCGCAGACCACAAGTCCCCTGCAGTGACTTATATTAAAAAATACCCCCGGGATATCTTTCAGATACGGCTTTCCGTGCTCTCCTTTTTCGATATCAAAATAGGTTATTTCATAATATTTTCTGAGCACATATGACAGCAGCTTATATGCGGTCTCATGCTCTGTTTTGCGGTTTGAATTTTCATCAAGGAGAGTATAGAATATCATATGACACCTCAATAAAAAAACACCGCATAGAAGAAGCTGAGCCTTTCTATGCGGCGAATGTTTTCGCAGAAATCAGAATGCAGAATGGATAAGAAGAACTGCCTTCTTGGTATTTCCATGGATATGGATACCCTCAGAAAGAGCATCATAAATATTTTTCTTGCCCTTGAGAACATTCATGAGCTCCTCTGCATCAGCATTGATGGTAACATCATAATCGTTATATCTGTAGGGCTCAACGGAAATTTCCTGATTGTCAGGATCAATATTGATGTAGAAAACATTTCTGTTGGAACCGTTTTCATCAGGATTCGGATTCTCTGTAAACTTTCCTGTAAGCTCTACATTGGCAGCGATGGGATACTTGATCTTTGTAATATCAGCTGCGAGAATTTTCTTCTGTGCAGCAGCTACGATATCATTGTAAGCAAGTCCCTTTGGTTTTCTTCCTGCCTTTGACTCAGCAGCCTTGGGTGCAGCGGTTTTCTTAGCAGCAGGCTTCTTGTCAGCAGCGGGCTTTCTGCCGCGCTTAGCAGCAGGCTTCTTATCAGCGGCAGCAGCCTTGGGTGCAGCGGGCTTCTTAGCAGCTGGCTTCTTAGCTGCTTCTTTTTTCTCTGCAGCAGGAGCTGCAGCTTCTTTAGTTTCTGCAGGAGCAGATTTCTTTAAATCTTTTTTTGCCATAATAATTGTCCTCCTTAAAATATTAAAAAGTAATTTGCGTACAAAGCTATTATTTACGAATAATACCTTATCTAAAAATATTATAACTAATTTTAAATCAATTGTCAATAACTTATTGAAATTTTTTTCAGGATTTTCTAAAAAATTTTTCTTTATTTTCCGGAAAATAAAATTTGAATAAATTATCCGAAAATAATTTTATAAAATTATTTTTTTGATAAAAATAACCGATCGATATTTTTCCTTGTCGGAAGATCAATAAATACTTCCTGCAGTGCGCGGGAACGGTATCACATCGCGGATATTTGAAACTCCCGTAACATACATTATAAGACGTTCAAATCCCAGACCGAATCCTGCGTGCTTTGCTCCTCCATAGCGGCGGAGATCAAGATACCAGTCGTAATCCTCCGCAGAAAGTCCAAGCTCGGACATCCTTTTTTCAAGCACATCCGGACGCTCCTCTCTCTGACTTCCTCCGATCAGCTCCCCCACTCCCGGAACAAGAAGGTCAACAGCGGCGACGGTTTTTCCGTCATCATTAAGACGCATATAAAATGCTTTTATCTCCTTGGGATAGTCGGTAACAAAAACAGGCTTGCCGAATATTTTTTCCGTCAAAAATCTTTCGTGCTCCGTCTGGAGATCACAGCCCCAGAAAACAGGGTACTCAAATTTTTCCCCGCTCTCTTCAAGAAGCTTTATCGCCTGAGTGTAGGGACATCTTGCAAAATCCGATGACGCCACAGATTTTATTCTTTCTATCAGTCCCTTGTCATAAAAATTATTGCAGAACGCAAGCTCTGCGGGACACTCGTCAAGGAGAGCGTTCAGAACATATTTAAGCATATTTTCCGCAAGCTCCATGTCGTCCTCCAGATCGGCAAAAGCGATCTCCGGCTCGATCATCCAGAACTCCGCAGCGTGTCTTGGAGTGTAGGACTTTTCCGCACGGAATGTGGGACCGAAGGTGTAAATTTTTCCGAAAGCCATTGCCATACATTCCCCTTCAAGCTGTCCCGAAACTGTAAGAGACGCGCTCTTCCCGAAAAAGTCCTCCGAAAAATCAACACCATTTTCGTCCCGAGGGATATTTTCAAGATCGAGTGATGTCACCCTGAACATCTCTCCCGCACCCTCGCAGTCGTTGGCTGTGATGATGGGAGTGTGAGCGTAGACAAATCCGTTTTCCGCAAAAAATCTGTGCAGTGCCTGCGCCGCAGTCGAGCGAATTTTAAACACCGCCTGAAATGTATTTGTCCGCATACGAAGATGAGTGATGGTCCTCAGATATTCAAGGGAGTGGGCTTTTTTCTGCAGGGGATAGTCGGGAGCGGAGGCGCCCTCCACCGTCAGGCTTTCCGCATTAATCTCAAAGCTCTGTTTTGCGTCCGGAGTGAGTATCACTTTTCCGGATACAGAGACAGCCGCTCCTGTGTTAAGCTTAGAGACCGCAGCAAAATCAGAAAGCCTGCTTTCCTCCGCCACTATCTGAACAGGAGAAAAACAGCTTCCGTCTGATATCGAAATAAAAGCGATACCTTTGCTTACGCGTATTGATCTTACCCATCCGCAGACAGTGACACCCTCCTGAAATTTCTGCGGATCCTCATATAATTTTTTTAACTCCGTGCGTTTCATTTTCCGAGTCCTTTCATTTGCTTTACTAAGTATAATTTTGCCCTGTATTATTTAATTTATTTTTGTAATAATCTTATTCAGAATAAAAAATTTGTTACTGTCTTTATTTTTAAATTGCATACAAATTTGTTTCCCATGCAGGGATATAAAGCTGGTGTCTGATATAGAGTTTCAGACCGGGAGCAATGCTTTTTATCAGAAGAGGAAGCTCGAACATATCCTCGTTTCTGTGGTACAGAGAGCATAAGATTTTTGCTCCCCCTGCGATATGTTTTTTCGCTCCCAGAATCGCTTCCCGCTCTGCGCCCTCCACGTCAAGCTTTATGACAGACGCCTGACCCGGGACAGCTTCGTCCACTGCAAGGACGGGAATCTCCACTGTTTTTCCGGTACCTCCCGCACGGGACATCCTGCCCTCATTTGCGGTGATATTTACAGTCCCCTTTTCACTTCCCGCCGCCGCATTAAAAAGAGTTATCCTCTCATTTCCGGAAAAGCTTTTTGACAGTCTGCGGAAATTTTTCGGGTTCGGCTCAAAGGCATAGATATGCTCATATTTTTCCCCACAGGCAGACATAAATTCATTTACTGTGTCTCCGTTGTAAGCCCCCAGATCAACAAAAATCTCATTGTCCGAGAGCGGCATGATCTCCCCGTAAATTTCCTCTTTGGGAGAGGTGCAGCGGTTCAGATATTCTATCTTTCCGCTTATCTTGAAATTGATAACGTCCGCATATGTCTGACGGGATCTTTCGTCCGCAAGCATATCATAGACCGCCTGAATTTTTTCCGCATTTTCCAGACAGTACCCATAGGTAAACAGCCCCTCCCCCGCCACGGGAACGTCGGGAGCAATAAGTGTATGACGGGACGCAATTTCATTTATCCTGTCATAAAGGCTCCTGTACCCTGCGGCAAAAGCAAGGACGATAACAAAATCATCGATAAGGGATTCTATCTGTGACAGAGTGTGTACAAGATGTCCCTCAAAGGTATGTCCGCGGACAAATTCATCGCTTGCAAAAAATCCTGCAACGGGGATACCATACTGACGGAAAACGCTCATTATTTTTAATGCGCCGTCCCCCATACCGTAAATAAAAACGGGAAGGTCGGTCTCTTTAAGGAAGTCCCAGCTATCCTTTTTTTCGGTAATAAAATCAAGCATAATTATTCGTCGTCGTGGTCGCAGTCCATATCCATATGTATATCTGCGCCGATCATGTCTCTGCCGCGGGTACGGTATTTATCACGCTGGATGTCAACGTGCTTTTCGAGGATCTCCATAAATCCGCGGGGATCCTTTATTGATATGATCTCCTTTACGGGAGTGTCCGCATCCCGACAGTTTATTATGACGGTGCCGCATCCGAAAATACGCTGCCCCAAAGGAAGCTTCAGACTTTTATCTATCACGCGGTAAAGCTCCACCTCGTCCTCGGTGATAGACAGAAAGCCCTTTCTTGTAATAAGCTTTTTCTCTGTCAGGATATATTTTGTAAAAGAGATAGGAAGACCGAAGACCGGTCTTTTCTTATCCGTCCAGACGTATCCGTTTTCTGTTTTTGCCATAGTATCCATCCTTTCTTTTATAGAAATATTTTATTGCTTTAATTATACTATATCGACAGCTAAAAATCAAGTATCCGCATATTGTGACGTGATCCCCAGATACTCCTCCAGACACAGCCCGCTGTCATGAACAGCCTGCGCTGTTTCCACTCCAAGATAGCGTATGTGCCATGGCTCGGACATATACCCCGTAACGCTTTCCTTATCGGCAGGGTACCGTATTATAAATCCATAATTGTGACAGTTCCCGGCGACCCATTTTCCCTCGTCGGTGTCCTTGAATTCATCGGTGATGGTGTTAAGATCGAAAGCAAGTCCGGTCTGATGCTCGGAGTGCCCCGGACGTGCGGAATATCTGTCCGCCTCTGCCTGTCCGCTTTGGTTCACATACCGCTGATAAAGTCCCGCCTGATAATCGTAGCTTCTGAATCCTGAGGAAATATAAATGTTCAGCCCCAGCTCATAAGCGTCGGACTGCATTTTGTCAAAAGCAGACTGTGCTTCCGGATCCACACCCGGGTTATAGTCCGCAGGGACGGGGTATGTTTTGTTCACCACAAGTATCCCGTCAATATATGTAAGCTCCGCAGCCGTTCCGGCAGTCTCGGGAACGTTCTCGGTTTCCCCTCCTGCAGGAACGTCCTTTTCTGTTTCGGATACTGAGGTCTCCACAGACAGCTCTGTGACCTCACTCGCTGTTTCCGAAGAAGCTTCTATATATTTTTCCGTTTCGGACATCTCCGTAATTTCTGTATCAGAAAGCTCTGTTTCCGCAGTCTCCGGAAATTCTGTATCGGAGTATTCTGTTTCTATAGTCTCCGTCTGCTCAGTTTCCCCGGGAAAGGTCATCTGTGTAAGAGAAACTGTCAGTGATGCGTCTGCCGAAACGGCGTCGTCGATCTTCCTGCAGCCCGAAAACAGAGCTGTCAGCGCAAGTACGGATATAATTATTTTTTTCATGTTCCGACCTTTTTTCCATATTTATTTTATTTAATTATATATCAAAATTATTTTTTATGCAATATATATTTTGCAAAACATCTGAATAAAAAGAAAAAGTCTCAGGCAGAGGACATCTGCCCAAGACTTTTTGATTCTGAGATCATGCCGATACGTCAAGAGACTTTCCTGTATCCGCTGATGCATTGGAGGAAGAAATATAGCTTCTCGCCGCTGCTGCCCTTGCATTGGCATTGCGTACCTTTCTTGCCTCGTATGTATTTGCCGCCTGCTGGGTAGTAAATCTTGCCTTTTTGAAGCGCATTTTTTTCCTTGACTTGCTCAGACGCTTTATTTTTCTTTTCCTGATAACACTCTTTGCGTGTGCATCTCTCTCGGCTTTTTTCTCCTGTCGTTTCTCCTCACGTCTTGCCTTTTCCGCTTCGCGCTTTTCTCTTGCCCTCGCAGCCCATTCCTCACGCTCGGCTTTTTTGGCAGCCTCTTTCTCCCTTGCCTCCCGGGCTTCCTCTGCTTTTGCGCGCCGCATATCCCGCTCGGCTTTCATCTTTTCAGCCATAGACGGCAGCCTTGCATAGTCGCCCCTCTTTATGAACTCCCATTCAGCCTTGTTGACAGCGTCCATTTTTTTCTTTTCGGTCATGACAGCATTAAGCTTCTCCTCCTGGGACATCGAACGGTCGCTCATTATAGATTTTATATTTGACAAAGCCGACCCGCAATGTGACATCTTATACCTGTTGACATCATCCTTGGTACGGCAGGTCATCAGCTGATTTTCATATATCTTACCCGCTGTTTCCGCCGCCTGCATCCGGGCATATGCGGCAGGGTCGTTTATCTGCAGATAGTTCTTCTCCTTCTGAGTAAGGACCTTTCCGGATAAATACTTATTTTTTATTTCATTAAGCTGCTTATTCTTCTTTTCTTCATCATCGTCAGACTTCTCCCGCTGCGCACCGACCCACTCGTCCACAGTCCTGTATTTTGCTGCTTGTGTGTTCTGCACAGACGGTCTGTAATTTCCCGATGCCTGATTCTGCTGCCATTTAAACTGCATATCCATATTTTTTAAATAACTGTTTATTGAACATGACATAATATCCATATTGACGCCTCCTGTCTGAATAATTTTGAAATCATAATGCCTATATCAAAGTTTTTCTGAACGCTTTTTAGTCAAAGCCATAACTGCAGCAGCTGCAATTCCTGCGGAAATAAAGCCATAGCTGCTGCCGGTAGCGGGACTGTCCGTAAGTCCGGCATCTGCTGTATCGGAAGAAGCAGCATCATATATATCACTCTGTACAGGCGGGATCTCCTTCAAAACGGAATGTCCCGCATATGTAAGAGTTTTATTTTCATAGTCAGCGATATAGAACTTATCGCCGGTAAATTCTGAACCGTCATCTCTTCTGACAATATAATTGATTTTGCAAAGCGCCTGATTTTCTATCAACGGAATCTGTCCCTCGTCGGTATAATAAGTACCCGTACCGCCTTTATATTCGGGAAAATCATATTCATCGTCAGGATTTACCCATCCTACCTCATACCCTATAATTGTTTCGTCAGGGTAAAAGTAGAGATATCCGTCTGCGCCGTCCTCTGCAATAACATAATAGCTCACCGTCAGGTCAGGTTCAGCATCGACTTCCTCAAGTACCTCTTCAAAAATCTCGTCATCGTCCGCAAAATCCGGGATATCCTCTGCAAAGACATTCATGGGGAGCATAAACATCAATGCCGCAGCCGCAGCGGCTGTCCTCAATATTTTTACGAACATATAAAATCACTCCTGCCTGATATAATGTACCTTATAATATATATCGGCAGGAGTTATAAAAACTTTAATTTTTTAACAGAAAATTAACATTTGAAATTATCGTGTAAAAAGAAACTCAAACTGCTTCCTGAAATCATCCGGTGTGTTTTCGGAGTAGGTTATATTTCTGAAACAGGAGGTCACTGCAGGGGAGCCTGTAAGTATTATCGGCATATCAAAGCTTACGGCAAACTGCTCCCCGTCCTTTGTCTGCATTGTAACTTCAGCGTGCTGGACATAAAATCTGTCTGCCCCCAATCCTAAACTGCTTACTATATCGTCCTCCTCCCGCATATAAGTTATATCCCCGCATTCACAGCCGACATATTCATAGCTTTCAAGCATCTGCATCAGAGCATTCTCTCTTGCTTTATAGACATCCGGCCAGCTTCCATCATCCATGCCTGATATTCTTTCATCATTGAAATAATAAAATGCCAGCTTACGCGCATTGCCCTCCTTTAATCTGTCAAAATAAAACTTTGCCTCATCCTTTGGAGGGAGCAGCATTTCAGGAAAGCCGCTTTGCAATGCCCTGTATCCGTCTGCATTTTCTTCTGTCCGCACTTCCGTTCCGTCATTTATACAGGGAATATTTCCTCCGTAGCAGATCCTATCGGTATCTTCACTCAGGCGGCTGAACCAAAGACTTTGCAGGGTTTCGATCCTTTTATCTACAGCATCTGTTTTTACATACACATCCAGACTTCCGCCGTTACATTTTCCTTTTTCGCCGACCGCTTTTATTTTTACAATAGGATTTTTTGCAAAATAGTTTTCCAGATCCTCTGCCCAAAGATCCTTCAGATCGGAAAGCTCCTGATCGCTGTATCCCCCCTGATTCCAGACATCAATTGTATCGAGGGCTTTTCTGTAGTCTCCCTTTTTGATCATCCTGCCGAACTCACGGAGCTTGCCTTCAAATTTCAGAGTAGACCATGAATAGCCGGTGTCATATATCTCATTTACCGTCAGGACGCTGCATACCACCGACGGAACGGCGATGAGAACAGCAATGCAAAGAGTGATAACTATTACTCTGACATAGTGAGTACGGGTCTTTTTAAATGGGTTTTCCGGTTTGGGGGACTCCTCATTTTTTTCGAGGGGGGCTGTCATAGAATCCAGCTTTTCTTTGCACTCCGGACAGACCGCCGTGTGATGCTCAATGATGGTCTTGCTGTCCTCGGAGCATATCCCGTCCGCATAAAGGGGGAGCAGGTCTTCAATAACATTGCAGGTAACATCCATATCTATTCCTCCAGTAATTTTTTCAGTTTTTCCTTGCCGCGGTAAAATGTGACCCTTGCCCAGTTCTCGGACTTGTCAAATATCTCCCCGATGTCGGCGAAGGTCATGTCCGTGTGTATCCGCAGCAGGACTATTTCACGGTAGGGCTCATCAAGCCGGTGAACGGCTTTGTATATTTCCCGGCAGTTTTCTCTGGCCAGAACGTCCTCTTTTACGGGGATCTCCATATCCTCAATGCTCTGACCGCTGTTTCTCCGCTCCTTTTTAAGATAGGTAAAGTAAGCATTTTTTGCGATGGTACAGAGCCATGTGGTCACCTTTACTTTGCCGTCGAAGCGGTTGGCGTATTTTACAGCGCGGAAAAAGGTCTCCTGAGTAAGCTCCTCGGACAGAGCCGGGTCACCTGTCATAGCCATGAGGTATTTGAAGACCATGTCCGCATATTTACGGTATGTTTCATCAAGCTTCAGAGCCGTTCACCTCCTTTCTGTATATTAAACTCCCCAAAAGCCAAAACGTTACAACAATAAATTATCATTTAGCGGCGCAAAGCGCCGCAACTGATTTGCACAAAGTGCAA
>JAFLUI010000062.1:6132-16748 GCA_022508825.1 Oscillospiraceae bacterium | reverse complement strand
CCCCCTTGATATGGGGGCTTGCCAAATGCTTCGCATTTGCCTCCGAGTTTTCGCAAAGCGAAAACATCGGTGTGCTTTTTAGTGGATAGTATGGGTCAAGGCTCAGCCTTACTTGGTAAAGAACCTCTGTGAAACGGTATATGTCTCCCCGGGTTTTATCTCGGTGTACCCGCTCTCCTCTCTTGGCATATCAAGATTGGGAGCGTTCACCTGAGCGGTCATGGGCTCGGGACAGAAATACCCCTTGAAGCCCCTGTCGTTCCAGATTATCCAGAACTTGTATCCCTCGTCCACTTCATAACAGATCTGCTTTCCGCTTTCGGTGTCGGTCATGATGCAGCCGCGGAAAGGCTCGCCGTCCAGCCTGACAGTGCCTCCCGTAAACATATCGTTGCAGATGTCACGGAGAACGGGACACTTTGTGCCCTCATAATATTTCATATCCCTCTTGTCAAGATCGTGCTGCTCGCCGTCCGGGAGCCACCGTCTCTTGTTGAAGGTCAGTCTTTTTACAGCAGGGACCTGCAGACGGATATTTTCAAGCTTGCCCCCGTCCACAAAGGGAGCGTTTATAGTAGTGTGAGTTGCGACAGAGATGGGCATCATCCTGTCCGAATTGTTTGTCAGGGAAATCGTATGCTTAAGTCCGTCATCGGAAAGCTCGATGGTGATCTCCGCCGTGAATTTTACTGGGAAGCAGGTGAAGAAAAAGTCGTTTTCATCGTAGACATACTGAGTAGTGACCCAGGCTTTTCCATCCTCGGCGTTAAGCTCCTTTATTTTGTGGGCTCTCTTCTGCAAAAATCCGTGGAGGTGGTTCCCGAATTTACCTTCGTTTACCGGAAGATGATATTCACCGTCCGATGTTTTTAACAGTCCCCCGTCAAAGCGGTTGGGCAGGTACAGTGTGGGAAGTCCCCATACCTCGGTGGAGTTCATGATCTCCGCAATGGAAACATCGTCATTATAGCGGAAGATCTCCATGTTCTTTTCTGTGTCCCTGAATCTGAGGACGTTGGTCCCTATCTGGGGAGCTACTATTGCGTAGTAATCAAATGCAGTAAGCTCCACCGCCTCGATACCCTTGTGCTGTACTTTTTTTGCATAAAATCCCTGTGCCATTTTAAACGCTCCTTTATTTTATTTATTCCTTTTCGACCCAGTTATCCGCAATACACCGGTCTAATTTTTCAAATGCAGGGATAAAACTCTCTTTGATCTTTGCAATATTTTTCATTGCAGTTTCTTCATCATAGATACGGGACATAGCATTCCGCGTATCAAGAATATCGATCCACAGTTCTTCATCATCTATGACGCCGCATTGTTTTGCAGCTTTCACTATTGTCTGAGGAAAAGCTGTTACCGGCAGAAAATATCCCTGAAACATAAGAAAATTCTTTACAAATATGTATGCACAGTCACTGCACACATTGAACAGACCCACTATTCCCGTTCTGGAAATAACGGTATAGGGTTCTTTGATGTTCTTTACCGTTTCCAGATTTTCCAGTGTCTTTCTGAACACCATATACTTTTTTTCGATCTCGCCGCTGATCATCATACCTATCACCTGTCCTTTATTTTATTTTTTTAAGCTTCCTTCATTTATTCTGAAGTAATTCTTCCCAAAAAGAAATATATTCCGCTTCGCTAAGGGGATGGGGTAAAACATCCGATTTATATTTATACCCATAAATATATTCAAATGACTTTCCAAGGTATTCGTGCATCAGATTACGTCTTTTATCGTCAAGCTCGGAGCGGTCTTCCAGAGCATTAGCATCATATTTGTAAAAAAGTCTTTCCGAAATTTCTTCCTCCAGAGACAGAAGCTCCTCTTTGTCCGTATGGGCTTTTAAAAAACGCCGCCAGTCCTTTGCCTCCCTTAGATTCTGGTTCAGAAAATAGATGCGGTTATTTGGGTTCATTAACTTAATAGTGACGATCAGTTCGTCAAGTATGTTTATCAGATCTTTGTGCTGGACTTCGGTTATATTCATCGGTGTGAATTTCTCAGCCATCATAGCCCCTCACTCTTAACTCAATTCCCAGAGACATCGCCAGAGCCTTGCACCGGCTTATATCCTCGGGAGGGATAACGTCCACCACCGTAAACATCACCTTTGGGACATAGCTTTTGCAGTCCGCCGCAAAGGATATCACCGCATCGAAGGCGTCCCTCCATTTGGAGCGTGTCACTGCATTGTATTTTTCCGAGCTGCACTGATTCAGAGATACAGACACCACGTCCACCGCGCCTTTAAGAAGCTCCGCTGTGGGTCTGCCGTTTATCTTGTCCCCCAGACCGTTGGTGTTCAGACGGACAGGTATCCTGTAGTTGTCCTTTACGTACCGTCCGATATAAGCAACATCGTCGGGACGCTCCATAGGCTCGCCGTAGCCGCAGAAGACCACCTCTTTAAAACGGGACATATCATACTTTTTAAATTCCTCTATGACCTCATCTGTTTCCGGCTCTCTTTCAAGCCAGAGACTGTCCGAACCGTATGCGCCGTCCCCGTTCTGACGGATGCAGAATGTGCAGGCGCAGGGACACCTGTTTGTCAGGTTGACGTAGAGCTTGTCCCCCACTGTATAGAGAATTGTCATCATAGAAATCACCAATAATTAAATTAATTATTAATATTATACCACAAATTTTATAAAAGTCAACAAAAAATGGGAAGCCCGGAAAGAAAAAATACTGCTCCCCGTCAAAAAAGACAGGGGGCAGTATATTATTGCTTGTTTTACACTGGGATCTGTTCGCTGCCGCTTAACCCAGAACCTTCTTCCACGCTTCAATGATTCCATTGCAGACATCTACATCGTAGCTTTCGACTGCAGATTTAAGCTCCACAAAATACTGTTCATGGTCGCCGGTATATCTGATCCTGGACATCTCATCCAGAGCTTCATCGATCTCAAGGGTGTCAAATGCTGCAAAAGCATTCTGCAGTTTATCCAGCAGCCGGACAATAACATCCTGCTTTTCATCCTCACCCATGTCCATGATCTTGGAGCCCCATTCTTCAATGACCTGCTTGCAGGCATCAAAATCAAGGTTCATAACAGACTCTTTCAGCTTGTCAAAATGGCTGCGCTGATCGTCCGGGAGTTTATAACCCTCCAGCTTTTCGAGAGCTTCCTCGATCTGCAGGGTATCAAAGCTTTCCATAGCTGCCTGCATTTCATTCAGCATAGACAGAAGCGATTCCGTACCTGCAGACTGCTCCTCAGGCTCCGCACATTCGGGAAAGTAGGGCTTCAGGATATCCTTGAATTTCAGGTACTCCGAAAGCATCCGGTCGGTCTTTTCATTTATAAGATCTATAGCGCCGTCGTTTCCTGCCTTCTCCATCTCAGCTGCAAGATCAGCCAGAAGGTTCGCTCCGATCTGCCTGGAGGTGCTTTTCAGAGAGTGTACCTCGATGGTATAATCTCTCCAGCGTTCTGCGTCCTTGTGCCCCTGTATTGTCTGATGCTTCTTTTCGATAGCGCAGAAATACTCCTTGAGCACTGTCCTGAAAAGCTTTTCGCTGCCAAGGAGCTTAAGTGCCGACTGAGTATCCAGCTCCTTTATATTCATTATGCTCTCGCCCTCGGACTGACCTGCCGCAGACGATGCGCCTGCCGCAGCTCCTCCGGAAGCCTCATACTGATCCGCAGGAATGATCTTTTCCTTGGGAAGCCACTTTCTGAGCTTTGAAACTATCTCCTTTATCTCGATAGGCTTAGCCACAAAGTCGTTCATGCCCTCCTCGATGAACATTTCCTTTGCACCGCCCACCGCATTTGCAGTCAGAGCAATGATGGGAACATTTTCATACTCAGGCATAAGACGTCTGATAATGTGGGTAGCCTCAATGCCGTCTACCTCAGGCATCATGTGATCCATGAAGATAAGGTCATACTTCGTACCGTGGATCTTGTCGATAGCCTCAGCAGCACCGCCTGCAACGTCCACCTGCATCTGCAGAGGTTCAAGCAGACCGCTTGCAACGGTAAGGTTTACCGCATTGTCATCAACCACGAGTATATGAGCATCGGGAGCCACAAAGGTAAATGTCTCCGATTCGCTGTCGCTGTCCGCGCCGATATCCACATCGGTTATTCCCAGTGAGTTATACAGACTGATGGAATATACAGGCTTGCTGATTACCTTCACATTGGACATATCTATATGCGCAATGTTGTCATACTCAGTCAGCACAAGACTGTATACATCGGGGTGGGTATCAAGATACTGCTGGATAGACTGAGTAAAAAATGACTTTTCCACTATAATAAAGTCAGTCTGCAGATCTTCCAGAGAGCCGTTCTCCGAAAGGTTGATGCATTCGGCGCCTATGCGCTTAAGATCCTTTACCAGCTGATTATACACATATTTGCTTTCCACAAGAATCGCGGCAGTCAGCGGCTTGTCAAGAACAGGCACAGTGCTGTTGTCCTCTATTATCTTCTGAGGAAGCTCAAAGAAGAACTTTGTTCCCTTTTCATATTCACTCTCTACAGAGATCTTTCCGTGCATAAGTGTCAGCAGCTGCTGTGAGATAGCAAGACCCAGACCCGTGCCCTCTATATTTCTGTTTCGCTTGCTGTCCACCTGCTGGAAGGAGTTGAACAGCTTTTTCATGTCGTTCTTTTTTATTCCTATACCGGTATCACATATAGCCACCTTGATAATGGCTGTATCCTTGTTGGGACGTTCACAGCTCATTTCAAGACGCACCTCTCCGTGATTTGTGAACTTCACCGCATTGGTAAGCAGATTAAGGATTATCTGGTGGATCCTTATATTGTCACCGTAAAGATTACCGGGCAGGTCGGGAGCGATGTCCATAATAAATTCGATATCCTTGTCGCCTATACGGCTGTTGACGATACCTGTCAGATCGCTGACCAGCGTCAGCGGCTCGTATTCCACTTCAACGATATCCATCTTGCCGGACTCTATCTTTGAGAAGTCCAGGATATCGTTGATGATGACCAGCAGGTTATTGCTGGACGCCTTTACCTGATGTATGTATTCTCTTGCAGGAGCTGACATCTCCTCACGGAGGGCAAGGTCAGCAAGACCGATTACCGCATTCATAGGAGTGCGGATCTCATGGCTCATATTAGCAAGGAAGTCCGACTTTGCGCTGGCAGCTTTTTCTGCTTCATGCCTGCTCTTGTCAAGCTCATAGGAACGGTAAGCGATATTGGACAGCACCACTGCGATAACATACAGGAAGTGGGACGCCTTGTCCACCAGCTCCTTATCAATGATCCTTATCTTCTGTACTGCCTCCACATATTTTTCCGGATCAACGCCGAGCTCCGCAGCGATCCTCTCAAATTTTTTCAGATCGGGAGGCTCCGTAAGCACCTGACCGCCTATAAAGCTTCCCACCATTTCGCCGTTAGCCATAATGGGAGCGGCATAGTCCACCAGACCGGCATGACAGTAGTAGGAGCAGAATTTTCCGCTGGCAAGAGCTAATTCCGCACCCTTCCGGTCACAGTTCTCGCATCTGCGCTTGCCAAGCTCGCTCTGTCTTGTATATTTCATGCACAGATCAGTAAAATTGGAACCGTCCGTAACGGCAATGCCGTTTTTATCGGTAGTGAGCGCCGCCATTCCTGTCAGGTCGGAAAAAGCATCCTGTATCATCTGCAGAGTGTTTATATCAATAAGATCGGTAAGATACAGTTCATTATTTTCACTCATAATACTATCCGCCTTTCAGGATCAGTTTACAAGGTTGCTTATAGTTGCGAAAAGCATATCCATGTCGATAGGCTTGAGCAGATAGCCGTGGGGCTTGAGAGCCATTACCTCCATGATCTTTTCCCTTTCCGAAATACCGGTCAGGAAGCATACGGGAATGTGATTCGCATTCGGATTCGCCTTTATCTTGCGGTATATATCCGCTCCTGTCTCAACAGGCATCTCGTAGTCAAGGATGACCACATCCACATTCTTAGCCTCCAGGAATTTTTCTACCATGATGCCGTTTACCATTGTAGTAACATCATATGTATCTTCAAGGGCAGTTTTAAGCATTTTAAGCACAGTGCGGTCGTCGTCCACGATAAGAACGTGCTTCTTTCTGTTTGCAGCAGCTGCTCTGGCAATAGTTTCCTTTGCCTTTTCCGTTGCCAGCGCCTCTGCCTCTGCCTGCCTGGCTTTCTCAGCCTCCTCAAGACGGGCAGCCTCGGCAATGAGACGTTTATTCTCCTCAGCCTCCCTGCGCTCTTCAAGGAATCTGGTGATGCGAAGGGCAAGGTTATCCGCCGAGATAGGACGCCTTATTATCAGATCGACCACGTACTGGCTTCCGACCTCCTGACTTATGGTAGCATCACCTATTACAATGATGGGGGCGTCGTTAAATACTCTGTGATCCTTCAGCGTATTATACTGATTCATTGTCTTGCTGTAGCCCGCGTCAACGAAGCACACATACGCATCCGGCTTGAATATTTCAAAATGGTTGACGATATCCTGCCAACAGTCCGATGTGCTCAGACATTTGAAATACAGCTCCGTATGCTGCATAAAATCCGTGATAAAAGCGGCATTTTTTCCGCTCAGCAGGATATTATATCTGACATTCTCTGCTTTATTATCTGCCATAATGATTCACCTTTCTTGATTTGGATTTGTAATGTATAAAGCCTGTACCAATATTTAATATATTGTATCATATTTTCTAAAGTCTGTCAATACAGGATAAATAATTTCAGTATTTTTAAAAAAATTCTTCCTTACCTATTGACAAACCTCACAATATGTAGTATAATATGTAAAGCAAATCCCTTTACAATCATACAAAACTATGCCGAGGTGAGCCTGAATGAACACAGAAAAGGACCTGCGGGTGTCGGTGCTGCTGGACTACTACGCTCCTATGCTGACAGACAAGCAGAGGGACGTTATCGACCTTTATTATAATGAAGACCTGTCCCTGTCCGAGATCGCAGAGCATGAGGGCATAACCAGACAGGGAGTCCGTGACAGCATAAAGCGGGGCGAGCAGACCCTGTACGAGATGGAGGACAAATTCCATCTTGCGGAGCGTTCGGAGCAGTACGGTAACATGATCGAACGCATCGCCGAGCTTGCAGAGGGCATAAAAGCGGACTGCGGGATGTACGGAAATCCCAAGCCGATAATGAAGCGGGCGGAGAACATCGCCCAGCTGATTGAAGAAAACAAGGAATTATTCTGACCCCCCGGCAGCCGCGGGTGCGATGTATGTCTGCAGCCTGCAGGAGCGGTCGTTATGTGAAAAATACAGAAAGGTGATATTATGGCGTTTGAAGGTCTTTCAGAAAAATTAAATACCGTATTTAAGCGCCTGAAAAGCAGAGGAAAGCTCACCGAAGCAGACGTCAGGGAGGCAATGCGGGAGGTGCGCATGGCTCTGCTTGAAGCAGACGTAAGCTATAAGGTAGTCAAGGACTTTATTTCTAAAGTCTCGGAGCGTGCTGTGGGCGAGGACGTCCTTACAAGCCTTACCCCGGGACAGCAGGTAATAAAAATAGTAAACGATGAGCTTGTGGCTCTTATGGGTGACAGCAACGCAAGGATAAATTTCCCCTCAAAGCCCCCCTGCATTATTATGATGTGCGGTCTCCAGGGCTCCGGTAAGACCACTCATGCGGCAAAGCTTGCAAAGTTTTTCAAGGAGCAGGGCAAGCGTCCGCTGCTGGCTGCCTGTGACGTGTACCGTCCTGCGGCTATAAATCAGCTTCAGGTAGTGGGAGACAAGGCGGGAGTAAAGGTCTTTGAAATGGGACAGATAAATCCTGTCACCATCGCAAAGGAAGCCGTCAAGCACGCAAAGGACTACGGCAACGACGTGGTCATCCTCGATACAGCAGGACGTCTCCACATAGACGAGGAGCTCATGGACGAGCTGAAAAAGATTAAGGAAGATACCTCCCCCAACGAAATAATGCTTGTTGTGGACGCAATGACAGGTCAGGATGCGGTAAACGTTGCGAAAGCCTTTGATGATGCGCTGGGAATAGACAGCGTGCTCATGTCCAAGCTGGACTCGGATACAAGAGGCGGTGCGGCGCTGTCCGTCCTTGCAGTTACAGGCAAGCCTATCAAATTTGTTGGTACCGGTGAAAAGCTCGGCGACTTCGAGCAGTTCCATCCCGAGAGAATGGCTTCCCGTATCCTTGGCATGGGAGATATGCTCACCCTTATCGAAAGGGCGCAGTCCACCTTTGACGAGGAAAACACAAGGAAGCTTTCCGAAAGGCTCAAGGAAAACAGCTTCGACCTTACCGACCTGCTGGACCAGATGAAGCAGATACAGAAAATGGGCAACATCAAGCAGATAATAGGGATGCTCCCCGGAGTAGGAAATAAAATACAGGACGCCGATATCGACGACCATCAGCTCAAACGAGTGGAGGCAATGATCTTGTCAATGACCCCCGCCGAAAGAGCGAAGCCGTCTATCATAGACCCGAAGCGCAAGCGGAGGATAGCAGCAGGAAGCGGCAATACAGTAGCGGACGTGAACCGTCTGCTCCGCCAGTTTGAGGAAATGCAGAAGATGATGAAGCAGCTTGGCGTTTTCGGCAAAAACGGCAAAGGCAAGAAAAACAAGCTCAGGCTCCCTCCCGGATTCATGGGCGGCGGAATGCCTCCGTTCTGAGGCGGCAGGTGCGGCAGTCGGCGGGTATGACAGCCGGACGCGGATGGCAAACCGGCGGCATGGCAGTGTGAGGTAAAATGGATATTTTCTATTTTATTCTGTTCGGCGCGGTGGGGATGTTCAACATCCTTGCGGCGGTGCTGGACTGGAAATGGTATATCGACTCGGTGGCGAGACAGTGGGGCATGGGACAGAACGGCAGACCGGGGGGACGTGTTTTTGTAAGGGTCGTTATCGGACTCTTCGGAGCAGTCCTGACAGCCTTCGGCACAGCGGTGCTGGTGGGGTGGCTTTGACAGATCAATACGTTTTATACGTTTTGATATAAAAGAGAATAATTATCGGAGGTGAATATAAATGGCAGTAAAAATCAGACTGAGAAGAATGGGCGCAAAGAAAGCTCCTTTCTACAGAATCGTTGTTGCTGACTCCAGATATCCCAGAGATGGAAGATTTATCGAGGAGATCGGTTACTATGATTCCACAACAGAGCCTTCTACAGTAAAGATCGACGCTGAAAAGGCTAAGAAGTGGATGGCTAACGGCGCTCAGCCCACAGAGACAGTCAAGAAGCTGTTTGAGAAAAACGGCGTCAAGTAAGAGGCAGTCCATGCAGTAAGACAGGTCTTGCAGGGGCAGGACGTGTCTTGCGGGGGCGTGGCTCCAAGCCGTGCGGGGCGGACAGGGTTCGTCCCCGTCTGATACGGCAAAGGCTGAGAAAATTTTATCCCTGCAAAGTCACCGATTTCGTCACCGATAAAGACTTTGCTGTGGGGAGTTAAAGGCTCCCGATGTATGACGAAAGCAGAAAGGATCATTTATATGAAGGATTTACTTTTATGTATCGCAAAGGGTCTTGTTGAGGATACCTCCGCAGTCAGCGTAGACGTTGACGAGCCGGACGCAGAGGGCGTGATAGTTTATCACCTCCACGTTGCAGCAGACGACATGGGCAGAGTTATCGGAAAGCAGGGCAGGATCGCCAAGGCTATCCGCACAGTAATGCGTGCAGGTGCAGGCAGAGCTAACCAGAAGATCATGGTCGAAATTGATTGATCGACACTACATTTTAAAAGAACGAGGGAATATTGTGTATGCGACTTGTTGTCGGAACGGCACGGTATTCCCTTTTTGTTATAGAGGGAGAAATTATGGCTGATCCAATAAGAGAAGAACAAGCTTTATATGAAAAAATGGCGAATAAATCAATAAAAGCACAGCACAGACAGATATGCATTTTGTATACAGCTATCGGATTTATGACAGCTTTAATTCTGGCAGAAATATTCATACCGGACGAAAATTTATCTGCGCATCTGATAGTGCTTGCCGTTGGAACAGCGCTGGGATTTGGAACAGGGCTTTTGCTTGTTGCAAAGGGAAAGAATATAGCAAGCGAGCTTTCCCGTCTGGAATTGTCCGAGGGATACAGCAACGCAACTCTTGAAGAAGCATACAGAATGATGAACAAAAAGCAATCAAACGAGTGGAAGATCACCTGCTCTATAACTGCCGCCGGTATTCACAATTACCGGGGAGAATTTTCAAAAACCGTGGAGCTTCTTTCTGCTGTTGATGAAAATTTTTTCAAAGTAAGTGTGACAAACGCGCATATCTATTATTCTTACCTTCTTATGGCGTACCTTATGCTGGGAGACCTTGACCATGCAGCCGATACCTATAACCACGGACTTTATTTTATGCAGACGTATATGAACAGTCCGACTGCCGGTGTTATCGTTTCTCAGGCACTGGCGGTGTACGAGTTTTACGCCGGACATTATGACGTCAGTATGCAATTGCTGGACAACGCTGTCCGCATCGGCAGTTCCGGTATAAAACAGGCTGAACGGCATGTTACGATTCCGGGGGAAAATATGACAAGCATAATATGTTACTGGAAAGCCGTGAACTTTTTCGCCATGGGAGACAAAGCCTCCGCCTGGGAGA
>JAFLUI010000062.1:0-6032 GCA_022508825.1 Oscillospiraceae bacterium | reverse complement strand
ACAAGACACCCTACTATGAACAGCTTTCCCAGAAGCTTCTTGACGATATGGCAAAGGAAGCAAACCATAAAAATGTCGATAATATTGAAGACTTGTTTTAAATCGCATATAATAACTAACGCCAAAACGTTATCTTGAAAATGGTATTCCTTTTTTATTTAAACTGCGGGGAGTGAAAATATGCCTGACGAAATGCCATCAGGAGGTATAATAGAAACAGATCTCATACATCTCAGACTATATGAAGCACAAGCCTCATTGACATCCGAAAAGCTGCATGAGGCGAACGTAGAAGGAACAGCCGTCGGTGTCAAGTACTTGATCCTGCTGTTTGCTTTTTTCTCTGTATGGTTCAAACAGTATATCCTGTTTTGTATTTTATTGATCGCTGCTTTTGCTTCATATCCTATCACATATAAGATAGCTCATAACGTTCTCATGAAAAAAATAAAAAAAATTACGGCAATAGAAAGCGGCGGATATACAGAGACATTTTTTGATGAGATGCACAAGCTGCCCGGAGCAAAAAAAGATAACATTGCCCTGTACCTTGCAAAGGCATATAATTTCTGCGGAGATACAAAGAATGTTGTCAAGGAACTGAAAAAAGTCAACACATCGGCATATGGTGAAGATCCTGCCGGGGCTCATAATTATTATGCCGCCAGACTTATGGCGTATCTTATTTACGGCGATCTTGACCATGCCGCCGATACATTCACCAAGGGCTTTTATTATATGAACGCATATAAAGACAGTCCCATAGATGGCACCTTCGTGTCGCTGACTCTTGGGATGTATGAAAACTTCTGCGGACACTATGATGAAAGTCTCCGGCTTCTTGAAAACGCAATGCGGATCCATTCCGCCAATATGAAGCCCGAATCACGCCTCCCCGACGAAAACATGACACGCATGATATCCTACTGGAAAGCCGTGAATTTTTTCGCTATGGGAGACAAGTCTTCCGCCTGGGAAATGATAAACTCCTGTAAAGGCTTTTACAAGACACCCTATTACGAGCAGCTTTCCGGTCAGCTTCTTGATGATATGGCGAAACAATAATTACGATCATTTATTAACACATTTTGCCTTAACAACTGCTTAATTGCTTAAAAACGGAAATTTTGGGAGCTGTCAAGTCTGGCTTGCCATTCATTTTAGACTTGACAGCTCCCAAAAATTTCTGCTATAATTGGATAGCAGTTGTGTTTTTATTTTATAAAATCGGAGATGATAACAAAATGCAGAAGCGTTATCTTGAAATAGGAAAAATCGTGGCTGTTCAGGGACTTAAAGGCGAGGTCCGTGTGGAGCCCTGGTGCGATTCCGGAGATTTTCTTTGTGAGTTTGATACTTTGTATTTTGACAAGGGAGAAAAAAAGCTTGAAATTGTCCGCTCCCGCGTGCAGAAAAATATCGTCATCATGAAGATAAAGGACATCGACACCGTCGAACAGGCACAGAACGTCAGGAACAAAATATTATATATGGACAGAGAGGACGTGGAGCTTGAAGAAGGCGCATACTTCGTTCAGGATCTGATAGGACTTTCTGTCATAGACGCGGACAGCGGCGCTGATTACGGAAAGCTCTGTCAGGTCTCCCCTACCGGCGCAAACGACGTCTACCATATCAAGGACGCAGACGGCAGGATACGTCTTATTCCCGCTATACCTGATGTTGTATTGGAAACTAATATTACAGATGGTATTATGAAAATTCACGTCTTGGAGGGACTTTTCGATGAGGATTGATATAGCCACCCTCTTTCCCGATATGTGCGAGACCGTCCTTAACGAAAGCATAGTGGGCAGAGCCAGACGGGCAGGCAAAATAGAGCTTCACTGCCACCAGATACGGGACTACTCGGCAGACAAGCACCGCCGGGTAGACGACACTCCCTACGGCGGAGGCATGGGCATGGTCATGCAGGCAGAGCCTATCTACCGCTGTTTTTTGTCGGTGACGGAGGGCTTTCCCGAAAAGCCCCACACCATATATATGTCGCCAAAGGGGACAGTTCTTACCCAGAAAAAAGCGGTGGAGCTTTCAAAAATGAAGAATATTTTCATCATATGCGGGCATTATGAGGGTGTGGACCAGCGTGTCATTGACAAAATAGTGGACGAGGAGATCTCCATCGGGGACTACGTTTTAACGGGAGGTGAGCTTCCCGCCCTTGTTCTCACGGACGCTGTGGCAAGAATGTGTGACGGCGTGCTGTCCTCTGAGGAGTGCTTTCAGGAGGAGAGCCATTTTTCCGGACTTCTGGAGTACCCTCATTATACCCGTCCCGAGGTCTGGGAGGGAGAAAAAGTCCCGGAGGTGCTTCTGACAGGGCATCATAAGAATATTGAGGAATACCGTCATAACGAAGCCGTCAGAATTACAAGAGAGCGCCGCCCCGATTTGTTCAAAAATATGGAAGATAATCACAGTAAGTGAACGTCTTGTGAACTTTAAGGCGGTTAATTGTTAAAAGAAGTTATACATTTTCACCATAAAATCATGTCTGCACTTGTTAATAGGTCATAAATTTCGTGATATTGACCAAATTTATAGTGTCCCTTTATCCCCCTATTAATTCAAAAAGCAGAATTTTACCTATAAAAGCATTTCGTAACATTTTTTCGTTGACTAACCGTCAAATGCAGGGTATAATATAAACATAAAAAGATTGACCCCAACTGTATAAAAGAAATGAGATAGGAGAGAGTATTATGTTTGTTAAAGATGTAATGGTTCAGAATCAGGTTGGTCTGCACGCGCGTCCTGCAACCTTTTTCATCCAGAAGGCTAATGAGTTCAAGTCTTCCATCTGGATCGAGAAGGAAGAGCGCCGTGTAAACGCTAAGTCACTGCTTGGCATTCTTTCTCTTGGTATTGTTGGCGGAACACAGATCAGAATTATCGCTGACGGTGCAGATGAGGAAGCTGCAGTAAGCGGTCTTATCGATCTGGTTGAGAGCGGCTTCGCAGAGGAGACCCGATAAGTCGTTCCCTGAGTGTTTGGCGGGTACGAAAGAGGGTGCTCACAAGGAGTGCTCAGGAGGGTTCACAGAGGTGCTCAGGAGGGTACTGACAGAGGTGCTCGACAGGGTATGAGAGACTTCCGGCGGGCAATAGTCCGGGGGAGCAAGTATCCGGGGAGCGCACAGTATTTGATTTTGTACATTAACGGAAGAAGCGCGCTTTTTACAGCGTGCTTCTTCCGTTTTTTACTTTCAGCCTTTCAGAGGGGGGTGTCATTATTGAAAAGACTGCTTGACAAGCTTGCAATAGCTCTCATATGCCTTGCAGGCTTCAGCATGGCGGAAAGCTTTGCCGCTCCCGTTGCGGCTCTGCTTGTCTCTGTTGCCGTTTCCTCAGCAGTCCAGCTTTATACGGGAAGAAAAGCCGCCTCCTGTATTATCCTGCTCTGGGCAGTCATGTGCGGATTTCAGCCCATATTTTTCTGCGCCCTCCCTCTTATGCTCTATGACGCCCTATGGGAGAAAAAATGGTGGCTCACCCTGCCCTCACTTACCGTTCTTGTAAGGCTGGACGGGCTTATCTATCCCCAGCTGATAATTTCTGCAATGGGGGTCACCATCGCTGTGATAATTTACATGAGGGTGTCAAAATTAGAGGAAACCGTAAACAAGCTTACCTCTCTGCGGGACGAGATAACAGAAAAAAATATGCAGCTTGCGGAGCAGAATCTCCGTCTTGCAGAAGCCCAGGACAACGAAGTCCATCTTGCCACTCTCAGGGAGCGTAACCGTATCGCCAGAGAGATCCACGACAATGTGGGACATATGCTGACCCGCTCAATTCTCCAGTCGGGAGCCCTTATGGTCATTAATAAGGACAATGACCTTAAAGAGCCGTTAGAAAGCCTGAAAAGCACTCTTGACAGTGCCATGACCAGCATCCGTGAAAGCGTCCACGACCTCCATGACGACTCCATTGACCTGAAAAAAGTCATCGAAGAAAGCATCCGCACCGTGGACAGCAGATTTGACGTCACCCTTGATCATGACGCAGGGGAAAATATACCGGGCAGGATAAAGCTCTGCATCGCAGGAGTGGTCAAGGAGGGACTTTCCAACGCCGCAAAACATTCCGACGGAAACAAAATAAGCATCGTTGTCAGGGAGCACCCGGGATTTTACCAGCTCAGCCTGACAGACAACGGACACCCGGGCAAAATAAAGGAAAGCGGCATAGGACTCAAAAATATGCAGGAGCGGGCAGAAAGCATCGGCGGACGGATAAGCTTTACAGCAGATGACAGCGGTTTCCGTATCTTTATGTCCATTCCCAAAGGCTGAGCCTTTACCCTTTCCGCTGCATATTGCGCAGGTAAAGGGGCAATAATGCGCACGGTAACATAGAACTTCCGTACCGTTAATATAGCTAAGGGGGTAATAATTATGAACATCGCAGTAATAGACGACGACAAGCTGGTATCACTGTCGCTTAAGACCATTCTTGAAAGCACGGGAAAAATAACCGTAGACGCAATGGGAAGCAGCGGAGAGGATGCCGTAAAAATATACCGTCTTCACAAGCCTGACGTCATGCTTATGGACATCCGCATGGACGGCATGAGCGGCATTGAAGCCGGGGAGATCATTTTAAAGGAGTCCCCGGAGGCAAAAATACTCTATCTCACCACATTTTCCGACGACGAGTACATCGTAAAGGCGCTTAATATGGGAGCCAAGGGGTATATCCTGAAACAGGACTTTGAAGGTATCGCTCCTGCTCTTGAAGCTGTAATGAGAGGTCAAAGCGTCTTTGGGGACAAGATAATAAATAAGCTCCCCCGGCTTATAAAAGCAGGAGAAGCTTACGACTATGCAGGACACGGCATAAACGAAAAGGAAAAGGAGATCATGGAGCTTGTAGCCGCAGGGCTCAGCAACAAGGAGATCGCCGTCAGGCTTTTTCTTGGGGAGGGCACCGTCCGGAACTACATAAGCGCCATCCTTGACAAGCTTGACCTCCGTGACAGGACTCAGCTTGCAGTGTACTATTATACCGAAGTCAAGCCGTGATCTCCGGGGACTGGGGCACACACCGGATATAGACTGAAAAAAACCATAATACAACAGCATAAAGCATAGGCTCACAATTTGAACGTATCCCGATAGTGTAGACCACATTGCCGTATATTCCCGTAAAGCCGTTATTCAGCATATTTACCTCAAACAGTCCCAGCACATTGAACAGCAGAGATGAGATGACAAGAGCAGCGATGCTTACGGTTAATCTTTTTCTGTTCGTGACAGTATTGATCTCTCCCTTTGCCGCAGAAAACAGCACCATTGAAAACATGATTACCGTAAAAGCTGACGCAGCAAAAACAGGGAGATCCTTTAAAAATCTGAAAGCAATAAGGTTTGTGTAATTACTGTCTGTTTTTGCAAGCTCATAAGGAAGCTCCAGAAGCAGACTGTAAAAGGGCAGACGCACGGAAATATTCTTCCCGGAAAGTATCATGACAAGTTCATAGGCTCTCACTCCGAACCTGTAAAGGATAAAACAGGACGCAGCAGCAGGAACCGCGGTCGCTGCAGTTCTCAGAGCAATGGAATTTCTTTTTATGCTTTGACCGTATATCTTACACTCGTGCTGTCTTAACACCAGACCGCAGCAGAAAATTATGGCAGGTATCGCCAGAACATTATAAAGCTGACAATAATATTTCAGGGTCGAAAGAATACCGATATAATGATCCTTATAATGAGCCCAGCCTATGTATCCTTTGTATTCGCTCCAAATGTTTCCGAGTGCATAAGCTATTCCTGCGATCAGGAATAGCCGCGAGGTCCTGCGGCTGAATATGACCTTTTTGTCGCCATTACGCAATGCAAGAAAAATACACACAAGCAATACTGCCATCAGGACTGTTACAATTATGTCTTCCGCAAGCGATGTGTCTTCTCTGTTAAACGCCTCCAGTGCAGCCTCTTCCGATATGTAAGAATTCTCTGCATTATGCTCTATAAAAAATGTTCCGCAGTAATTATGCTGCATAAAAA
>JAFLUI010000061.1:7986-17195 GCA_022508825.1 Oscillospiraceae bacterium | reverse complement strand
ATATCGCGGAGTGGAGCAGCTCGGTAGCTCGTCGGGCTCATAACCCGAAGGTCGTTGGTTCAAATCCAGCCTCCGCAACCAGAACAAAGCCCGTAAACACGTCGTTTGCGGGCTTTTTATGTACAAATTCATACAAAACAAGATAAAACTCCGGAGGAAAGATATGAAAAAGGCATTGAAGATAATACGAAATATCCTGCTGGTGATCCTGAGCCTGCTGATACTTTTTGTACTGGTATGTTTCATCATGCAGAATATATCCCGCAGCAATGACCGGCAGAAACTGACAGATCATGGACTTTGCAATTTGGTATCTGCAGGGAATATAAAACTGAACGTGCCCGTATTTGGCAGCAGCACACCCGATCATACCATTGTGGCACTGCCGGGCAGCGGAGATTCGACCTTTGCACCTGCGATGCAGTCCTTTGCGGAATATGTAGAGAGCAATTGCAAGTTTGCCGTGATAGAACGTCCCGGATACGGTCTGAGCGATGTGGGCAGATCGGATATGACGGCGGAATATGTGGTGGAATGCTCCCGCACTGCACTGCAAAATGCAGGAATTGAGGCACCGTATGTGCTGATGCCCCATTCACTTGGCGGCATCTACGCCACCTATTGGGTGAATACATATCCCGATGAAATAGAGGGCGTCCTGTTTCTGGACAGCGTCTTTGACCCCGATGCGCAGATGAGCCTGCCGCCGAATTTTTACGATCATCTCTTTAATGTGTTGGTCTCAACCGGAATTTTCCGGATGCTCGAAGGCGCAGAGATCTCGAACCTGCTTGTGGATATGCTTCCGGAAGCCTATCAGAGCGATGCCGTAATGATGCTCAATTACAGACCGTACAACAAATCTATCTCTTCGGAGCTTGCTCTGATAGATGACAACCTGCAGACAGCATGGGATTCCATTCGCCCGACAGACTGTCCCAAGATCTATATCTATACCGACGCCGCATACATTGCCAAGCGTCAGGAGTATATCGAAAAGCTCGGAAACTGTGAGGCGATGCATATTCCCGCGTCTCATTTCATATATCTGCATAAGCCTGAGGAAACTGCCGGACAGCTTGAACGGCTGCTTGATATGATCTGAGGAGGTACTTATATATGGAATACACACCCGAACAAAGAGCCGCATTTATAATATCCGAATGTGAAAAGTGCAGCAGCGCCGATCCTTATGAAATTTTCAGTTTGCTTGCAGGGTCTGACTTTGTAAGAATGCACGGACCCGAACATCATATTCTTGACGGAGCCTGCATACTGACAGCATTCCGGAATGCAGGCGGTAAGATCGACCTGCATAGTTCCCTGCAGAAGCTGATGAAAGAGGGACTGCGTATGCCCGGAGCCGCCTGCGGACTGTGGGGAGTATGCGGTGCAGTAACGTCCATCGGAGCTGCTCTTGCGATAATTGACGGCACAGGACCTCTGTCCGGCGAGGACTGGGGCAGTCACATGGAATACACCTCTGCTGCCCTTGCCCGTCTTGCCGGGACCGGGGGTCCGCGATGCTGCAAGCGTGACGCTTTCTTAGCTATGGAGCAGGCAGTCGGATATATTTCTGCGCGCTATGGCATAGAATTGAAGTTATCTGACATAAAGTGCAGTTTTTCTTCGCATAACACACAGTGTATCGGCAGCAGATGTCCGTATAATACAGGTTGATGATATTACTGCGTAAAGAAGCCGTTTGGAGAGATCCAAGCGGCTTTTTCTTTTGCATAAAGCAGCCGGGACTGCATATACATATATTTACAAGCACTTATTTTGTGCAACTTTAACAAAATTGCCTTATTTATATAAAAACTTTTATTAAAATTATTGCACATTTCCAAAACTTTTGATATAATAAAACTAAGAATAAAAAATGGCAAAGTATCGCCATTTGTACATACAATACTATGAGGGGGAGTTTTTATGACAGTTAAAAAATCATTGTTTCTGCGTGCTTTATCTTTAGTTGTTGCATTTGCACTGACATTTATCACAGTTATGGTCTTTCCGGCGGATGTTTTTGCGGACGAGGTATCCGGCACTCTGCAGGATAATATTACCGGACCCGATGTATCAATTGCCAAGAACGGTACTACCATCCAGCCGGATGACGCTGTTAATGACGGCGACAAACTCAGAGTAACGCTTTCTTGGAAAGTCAATAATGATTATACCATTACTTCCACAGAGTCGTTTACCATGTCGCTTGGATTAAAAAACCTGGAGCTCAGTGCAACCAGCGGCGATATATCTCTTGACAACAGTGATAATGTAACTATAGGAACATATCAAATATCACCTGATGGCAGTATAACTATTACGATCAATGAGAATGCCGAAGAATTCCTGAGCAAAAGTGAGCGTTATATCAAGGTAATTTTTGATGTGCAGGTAAAACTGGATAACAGTAATACTCCGCAGGGCGGGCAGACTGATATAGAGATCGCCGGAACAACGCGCAAGGTCAATCCTCCGGGCGATATCAGCGTAAACAAATCACGCGTTGGTGATGTTTATATTGATGGAGGCCGTATTTATCAGAAATATCACGTTGAGGCAACTGTGACCGGAAGTGTTTCCGATGTTACATTCACAGATATTCACGGCAGTGGATTCAAAGGTTACAGCGATATTACGATCAATCCTGACCATGGATACAGCTTTACATACGATGGAAATCTGACCATAGATTTCAGCAACGACAGCCTTACTGCCGGTCAGACGATCTCAATAGATTATACCTTGGAGATCGATGAGGATAAGTTCTTAAACCGGAACGGCACTTTCGAAAATACAGCACAGTTTGATTATAAAAATTCGGAAAAGCCTGAAGGTACCCAGAGCTCCAGCACAGTCTGGTCCGGGGATATAACAAATAATGTTCCTTCAATATCTAAAACAGTAACTCCTTCATCGATCAGTAAAGATGAGCTTGAAACAACAACTCCGATCACATGGACAATAACAGTTGACCTTAAACTGTATAAAGATATCCTTGAATCAGAGCTGGGAAACATCAGAATCACGGATACAATGAGCGACAATATGGACATTGACCCCGCTGTTAAAGCAAAGCTTGATACATTGACGCTGGCGGATTTTCATCACGAAGGAAACGGGGTTTATACATATACGTATACAACATATCCAACAGCTGAATCGCTGGACGATGACAAAACAATAACTTTTTCAAACAGAGCCGATACGACCATTAAAGACCATCCGTTTTCATCAGGAACTCAGGTTACCGCTAAGGGCGAGGTCTTTTCAAAGAAATTTGATGAAGAAAAGACAAAGGCAGACAAAGACGGCTATATATGGTGGACTTTGAGTATCTATGTAGCTGATGCAGAATATGAGTACATGACTGTTCATGATTCTATTTTTGAGTATGGTAAAAATTTGCAAAGGCTTGTTGAAGATTCTGTTACGATCACTAAACCCGGTAATGTTACTGTATCGGTTGATAGCAGTGATATAAAACACGAATACGGTGAATATTATGACTTAAATTTTAATATTGATCTTGCAAAATATATCGCTGATGTCAAAGGTGATGTAATTACTGTCACATACAAGACTGAACCTGTAAAAAGATTACCGGACGGCACTTATGTTCATGACGATGACGCTTATGACGGTTCGTTCCATTTTCCAAACAGTGCTTATGTGAATTACAAAATAGCAGGCGGAAATCAGGAATCTGCTTCTGACAGTGACAAGTATGAGCATACGTTTGATAAAGTGTTTGAAAAGAAAGCACCATCTAATAATACCTCTGATCTTCCAATAATGTGGGATATCGAAATGTATGACAGTTTTGCCCGTATGTGGGAAGCAGGACATACACTGACATTTGTTGATACTATTCCGAAAGAGCTTGTACTCGATGAAGATAAGGGCGTTATGTTTTCAGCCAATAACGCCAAAGCAAATGATCTGGCACAGTTTATTGGCAGGGATTTCTATGTATATGATCCTGCATCAAATACCCTAACTATTAATATAACAATTACTCAGCCGCTTGTTGATTATTTAGCTAACGATATGCATGGTTCATACTGGCCTGTGCTTACATATTATACAAACTTAAAGCCTGAGTACAGTGACTGGTTTTTGGATGCCGGCAGCGCTGATTTTTCCAACAAGGCAAAATTAACGTATAATGACGAAAAAATGGGAAGCTCTGAGGTAACTTCTCATTTAAACGCTGCAAAAATAGTAATCAAAGGCGCAGAGTATTCCACGGATATGGACAAAAACCCGAAATACGATTCAACTCATGTTGCATCCTTCGGAAAGGTAAATGCATTTTTCTATGTTGACATAAATCCCAGCGGATTGCTGCTGAATGACGGAAATGACATTACAGCCATAGATAAAATGGGCGATGATCTTCAGCTTATCAAAGCATCTGTAAAGGTTTACGATCCAAACGATCCGGATAAGGTCATACCTTATGAAACTTCTTTCGATCCGAATACAAATACCATGACATACACTCTTCCCGACGGAGTTCCCATCCGGCTGGAATATTATGCTGCTGTTGTAGGAAAACCTAATTCATCACAAGCTACATCGTCCGAGTCAGTAAATGTGGATGCAGACCGCCTTGAAAATCTCGACATTAATAACGATATTGAGATCATTGCGAAACATGGCGGAACAGACAGTAAAGAGATTCCTAACAAAAGCGGCGGCTATGTTCTGAGCAGCAGCGGTGTTGCAGGCTCCAAAGACTGGGGAGTAACTGTATACAAATATACTCAGCTTGATGGAGGTAAGTTCCAGCCTCTTGAAGGAGCGGAATTTAAGCTGGAGTGGGTAGAATATAACAACGGTGAATGGACGGTAAAACAAGAAGTAAGCACCGGAACCATCAATGAATTTGGTGAACTCTCTTTCAGCGGACTTTATTATGACCATATATATTGTCTGACGGAAACAAAAGCTCCCAACGGATATGCTCTGAGTGAACCATATTATTTTGTCCATACCGGCTTTAACAACGTGGGGCTTCCTCCCGAAGTTGAAAAAGTCACATTCGGTAAAACGCTTAATATCCTCAACGAAGTATCGGGATTTTCTGCAGAAAAGACATATGAAGGCTCCGCTCAGATGAGCGAGGAGCAGATAAAAGCTCTTATAGCCAAGACTGAATTTACTGTAAGCGTTGTAAACGAAGATGATGCAGATACTGATTCGGCAAATGCTCCTCTCATCTGGGATGAAACCGACAAAAAGGTCAAGATCAATTATAATTTCCAGCCCGGTGTTACCTATAAGATCTCTGAAACAAAAACTCCCCTGGGATTCAAGCCCAGTAAGGATATTTATGTCAAGATCGATAATACCGACGGCACCATAAAGACACAGTATACTTATTCACTCACCGATGTATGGAAGAATCTTGCCTCCAACAGACTGGTCATCAATAATGAGAGTATCAAAATAAAGATAAGCAAACGAGCTGCTACCGGCATTGCGGAGCTGAAAGACGCAGTTCTCAAGCTGTATTCAGGTGAGAATGCCGATGAAAGCAAGCTTCTTGCCACATGGACATCAGGAACGACTCCTCATGAGATCGATTTGTCAAAATTAACCAACCTCACAGCCAATACTGATGGCAGCTGCACTTTCACATTGGTGGAAGATATTGCGCCTGCCGGCTATGTGAAGCTTGAAACTAAATTCGTATTTACAGTTGATAAAGACGGCAATGTAAGTATGGTAACAACCGGTGAAGAATGTTTTGACGTTGACACCGACGGTACGGTCATTCTCAAAAACAAAGCCCTTAAAACCACTGTAACTGTAAACAAGGATTGGGTAGGCGTTCCAAGCGGCACTTCACTTCCTGAAAGTGTAACCGTTAAGCTCATAGATAAAGACGACAGCAGTAAAACATTTGACCCTGAGACGATAACTTTGAATGAGACTAATGGGTGGAGCGGCAAATGGGAAAATCTCCCTGTCGGCGGAAAATACACTGTCAAAGAGTTGAATATACCCCAAAACTATAAAGTATCAATCGTTACTAATGATACCGACCCATACAATATTACTGCAGCAGTTACCAACACTTATTTAACTAAGGTGCAGCTCAATAAGACAGCCTTGAATGGCACAACTCCGTTAGAAAATGCAGAGCTTGTCATAACTGATTCAGATGGCGAAGAAGTTGACAGATGGACAACCGATGCAAACGGACTGAGTGACACATTCTATCTTGAAAACGGAACCTACACATTGACAGAGACCGTTGCTCCTGCCGGATATAAAAGGGTAACGTCTACGTTCACATTTACCGTTGAGAACGGCAATGTAACCGGTTCTGTAGGGTCAACCACTAACGGCGATTACGAGATAAATAATGATGGCGACTATCCTATAATCATCATCAAGGATTCTCCTCTTGATGAAATCCAGCTCATAAAGAGATTTACAGATGATCATCTTAACACTTTGGCGGATAAACCGGCAAAAGATGCATGGCTTAAAAATACTGCATTTACCCTTTATGATGTGACAGACAGTGCGACACCGTCAGAAGCAAATAAAGTTGGTTCCCCTAAAAATCCTGTATGGGATGACGATAAAGAAGAAGCCGTAGTGACATTTGACGGAAAATTACTGCAGGCAGGTCGTACTTACTGTCTCAAAGAAACGACTGTTCCTCAGGGATATACAAGCAACAGTGTATTTTATTTTAAAATAGATAATGACGGAAATATGACGTACACTGTGTTTGTGGATGGCGTGAAGACCGAGAGTCCTGACAATTTGAATGGCATTCCCATATGCACAAATACTTACATTATCCTCAAAGCAGATGTACAGTTCAAAAAAGCAGAAAAAACGGATCAGTCATCTGCAGTCGAAAAGGTCGTACCGGGTGCAGCGTTCAAGCTGACCACACCGGGCGGCGGCGAGATCACATTGGTATCAAATGATGACGGTTATCTTTATGTTACTGAGGGCAATGATGTATTTACTGCCGGTACTAAAAAATTTACGCTTGAACCCGGAACCTATACCCTGACTGAGACTGCTGCTCCTGATGGATATGTGGTAACGTCTTCAGTCACATTTATCGTTGATGATGAAGGCAAGATAGCTGAAGTTACAAAAGCACAGACTAACGGCGTGTATGAGATCACAAATGAGTCCGGCACCTTTGTAATAAAGGTCATGGACGCTCCCATCAAGGATATCAAGCTTATAAAGACATATTCAGATGGTTACCTTACTACTCTGACGGGTGATGATGCCAAAAATAAATGGCTTGAAAACACGAAGTTTACCCTTACTGATGTGACTGACTCAGGAAACCCTGTTCCTGTCGGCGAGCCAAAAAGTCCGATATGGAATGGCGAGAGAGCAGAAGTATCATTTGAGGGGTCCGGTCTGATAGAAGGTCATACTTATGAACTGAAGGAAACACAACCGCCCAACGGATATGTCATGAGCAGTGATATATTTGAATGCACTATAGGTCCGAACGGAACAATAAAATACAAAAATAAAAATACAGAAAATATCACTGATAATGGCGCGTTCCCGTCATGCGATAACAAAAAGATCACCATCCAGCTGATAAAGGAGTATATTGACTCGGAAGAAAAGCCTGCTTATCCCGACGATAGTGTGATCGCTCCGGAATTTGCTTTGCACGTGCCAAACGGAACCGGCGGCTATACTCGGGTATCCGATCCTCTTCCTGTCAAGAAAGACAGCAAGGACAACAAATACAGAGTGACATTTGACTGGACAGCAATGAATGATGGCTATCCTTTACAAGCAGGCAGTGTATACTACCTCAAGGAAGTAACATCTGGCGGAAAATATCCAATAAACAATATCATATTCAAATGTACAGTGCAGAATGACGGAACTGTCAAATACGATATAGTTGACGGAACTAAGTCAGAGAAAAATGACGGCAACACCGATAGTGGGTTCCCTGTCTGCATCAACAAAGAGACCAGAGAAGAGATACCCGAGCTTAAGATCCATCTTGACAAAAAATGGTTGAATAAAAGTGCAGAAAATTCTGTCGCTGGCAAAACAGCCCCCAACACAATTTCCAAAGTAACAATATCCGTCAAATACAATGAAGAAGAGATCGGCACTGTTGATCTCAGCGCTAATGAGTGGAAAGGTGACTTTTCAATAACTTTAAATGGTGCCGGTATAACTTCATTTAGTGAAAGTGAGTTATCTTTCAGCGAAAAAAATTATACCGGAAGTTTCAAACTGGAAAAGCGGCTGATCTCTGACAGCACAAGCTCAGGTACCGCAGCGCAAGACTCTGACATTGAACTTTCCTATGAGCTTATAAACGAGTACTATATTGACGAAAAAGGCAATCCGGCAGCAGAGGTGTTCGACGACATTGAAATAGAAAAGCAGTGGTTTGATTCTGACAGCAAGCCTATGGAATCCGGAATGCCTGTTGAGTACGTTGAAGCTGACCTTTACTACAATGATGAACCCGTTGAGAGAAATATCAAGCTTGAAAGCAAGAAAGGATGGAAGGTTTCACGTTCATACTCTACTGCAATGGCTCCATTTAACAAAATGTATCCGTTTGTGTTTAACCCGAGCAATTTCAAGTTAGTGGAAACAACACAGGACAACAGATTTGAGAGAATACTGCCATCCGATAACCCTCTCGTTATCAAAAATCAGGTCAAAGAGATAAACTCTGATAATCCTGACGATATTAAGCTGATAAAGACCTTTGAGGGCAACGACGGCACCCCTGAGCTTGAAGCAATATTCGGGCTTTACAGCGACTGCGACGAGGACACAGGAAAGGTCAATGGACTTATTACCTCCAAACCTGCAAAATGGACCGGCGAAAGATATGAAGTAAAATTCACTAAAGCTGACGGCATTGCATCGAACAACATATATTTCCTTAAGGAGGAGAAGCCCGTTCCCACCGGATATGATCTGAACCCAACTGTATTTAAATGTGAAATTGACAATACAGGCAATGTTACGTACTCCGTTGTAAAGGGTACCGCAGAAAGTAAATATTACGATGTAAGCGGTACATTCCCGATCTGCAATAATTTCAAGGAAGTTTCCGGAGGCGGCAGCAGTGAAGAAAACACCGGCGGAAGCGGCAGCGGAACTACCGGCGGAGACGACCCGGGTAATACCACTCCCGGCGGAGATACCTCAGGTGGAAC
>JAFLUI010000061.1:5470-7886 GCA_022508825.1 Oscillospiraceae bacterium | reverse complement strand
CCCGGCGGAGATACCTCAGGCGGAACTACTCCCGGCGGAGATACCTCAGGCGGAAACGACAACAATACAAACAATCCTGACAACTCCGGCAGCACAACAACTACACCAAACGATTCGGCGTATCCATCCACTCCCGGCGATCAGTATATCCCGTCACAGGGCGGCTGGCTGCCATCTTACAGAGATCCCGGATCTCCTGAGTACAACACATATGACAACGAAGCCCATGTGGAAGATGTATCCTCAGGCGCAATGATATTTGACCTGTCAAATCTTTACAAGCAGGACAGACTCAAAGCTGCAATGATAATATCAACATTAATGGTAATTCTTGTTGCGGTCATCGAGAACACAATAATAAGCGTCCTGAGGAAGAAAAAAGGATCAAAACAGTGGGTATCGTAGTCTGACATAATAATTATACCATGATAATATCGGCTGTCCCGAACACGGACAGCCGATACTTTTCGGATTTTTGAAATAAAATGCTTGCCAAATGGGAATATATATGTTATAATGTAAAATATATGCTTCAATATTACAAAATCGGAGGAAGTCAAATGAAAACATATGGGATCATCTGCGAATACAATCCGTTCCATAACGGTCACGCTTACCAGATAGAGGAAGCCAGAAAAAACGGTGCAACACACATCGCCGCTATAATGAGCGGCAACTACGTCCAGAGAGGCGATGTGGCAATGATAGACAAATTTGCCAGAGCTAAAGTTGCTGTAAACAACGGCGTAGACCTTGTTGTGGAAATGCCTGTCATCTACTCGCTGTCCAGCGCCAACTTCTTTGCCCGTGCAGGAATAATGATGCTGGGAGCTCTCGGCTGCGTGGACGGCATATCCTTCGGCAGCGAGTGCGGAGACATGGAGCTTCTGAAAAATGCTGCTATGGCTTCTCTTAATATGTCCACAAAGGAAAATCTGGAAGAGAAGGTAAAGCCTCTGATGAATCAGGGTATGTCTTTCCCTGTCGCCATGAAGCAGGCAATTGCTATTGACGACGGTCCTATGATAGCAGCTGTTTTCGATTCTCCGAACAATACTCTTGCTGTGGAATATCTTAAGGCAATGAAGATGCTTAACCTTGAATTTGAGCTCCACACCGTTAAACGGAAGGGAGCCGCTCATGACAGCCTTACACCTTCCGATGACGGCTTTGCCAGCGGAACACTCCTGAGACAGATGATAGAAGACGATGAAGATATAAGCGCTTTCGTTCCGAAGGATATGGCAGATATAGTAAAGGAATATGAAGAGAAAAATATGCTGGCATATTTTGACAATCTCGAAAGAGAGCTGCTTTATGTGCTGCGTTATAATATCCCCCCCACTATTGCGGAATGTCCCGATGTAGATCCCGGACTTGCCAATCTTATTTTCCGTGCAGGCATTGATTCCAGCTCTCTGGAGGATTTCATGGAAAAAGCCGGGACCAAGCGCTACACCGATGCAAGGATCCGCAGGATACTTCTGTGTCTTTATATCGGCATAAAGGCAACCGATCTTATGATAATGCCTCCTTACGGAAGAATCCTTGCTCTGAATGAAAAAGGCGCAGAGATACTGAAGGCTTCTAAGGAAAAAGCGGAGGGCAATAAGCTGGCTATACCATTCGGATCGTCACTCAAGGACATTGTGGAGCTTCAAAGTCCTCACATATCCCGCTTTGCAGATGTTTCCAACCGTGCCACCAATCTTTACGGTCTTGCTTCCCGTGAGATACGTCCATGCACAGAAGAATTTACAGCTAAGATAGAGATCCAATAGCCCAGGATCTTCCAGCCATATTATACATTACAATACAGTTAAAATGTAACTGTATTGTAATTTTTTATGTCGGTTTTGTGCGAAATCGTTATAAAAATGTACAATATTTTATCAAAAATACTATTGCCAAACAGGGAATTATATAGTATAATTATATTTAAACAGGGGCGTCCTGACAAATGCCCTGACAATTATTTAAAAATTAAGTTGATTTGTAAAGGAGATATTCAAAATGAATAAGAAATTCCTCAAAAAAGCTGTCGCTCTCGGTATTGCAGGACTTACTGCGCTTCCTGCTTTAAGTCTCATTTCAAGCGCTGAATTGACAATGGGAGATAATGGCTATGTGACCGGAACCATTTATAAAGTATATGTAAAAAACGAAGACGGTATAGGAGACTATAAATATTTTACAACATCAGAAGACGCTGCAAAAGCCGGAACTAATGTCACAGCCATAGATGTTACAGATCTGAAAAGCAGTAAAATATATGTAAAGGATCATGAAATTTCTACAACAGATAATGGCGGAACAGTATACACCACTACATATTCAGAATCAACCAGCATCAGCTCAGGTTCATATTCCAGCTATTACCACTATTACTCTTCAGTGACCGGATTGTATTATCATA
>JAFLUI010000061.1:0-5370 GCA_022508825.1 Oscillospiraceae bacterium | reverse complement strand
CTTCAGTGACCGGATTGTATTATCATACATATGATGATGCTTACAAGGCTTCCAACAACAATGCTTCATATGTAACCGACTATAATTCATCCTATCATTACTATCACTATTACTCAAGCTATACAGGAAAATTCTATACTACATATGAGGAGGCTCTCAAGGCTTCCAACAACAACTCTGCATATGTAACACCTGTAAGTGACTACTACGGATATTACGGATACTATGGATACTACGGATACGATCCTAACTATTACTATTATTACTATCTCAAAGGTTCTTCTGACAGCAGTTCTTCCAAATCAAGCACTATCACGATCACAAACTCATCAAGCTGGACTACACTTGCAAACAGAATCAAGCTTTCTTCTTCCGGCAGAACTTTCACTGTAAACATGAAGAACTATACTATCATTCCTTCCTCCGTGTTCTCCGCTCTCAAGGGCAAGGATGTTACACTCAGCCTTAAGCTTGACAACGGCGTTGTTTACACCATCAACGGCAAGAGCGTTACAAGCACTAAGGATGTTAACATCATAACAAATTATAACACTGACAGAGTCCCCTCTACTCTGGTCAAGAAGGCTTATGCAAAATACAATGCTGTAAGCACAGCTCAGATCTCTGTTAACAGCAATTCCTTCGGAGCTAAAGCAGGTATTACCGTTAAGTTCTCAACCAAGCGTTCAGGCTGCCAGGCAAGACTGTACCGCTACAATCCCGATAAGCGTTCTCTCTCACTGGTAGACACATCAACTGTAACAAGCGCAGGACAGTGCACATTTGAAGGCGTTGCCAAGGGTGGAGACTTCGTTATCGTCCTCAGCTAAAGACCGTTTTACTTCTTTGATCCCTCCCCGTACCATCGGGGAGGGATTTTGATGCCACCCACTTGACAAATAATCAAAAATATTGTATAATTATGACTATGACAAATGATAATTGTCATCAGTGTCCAAAATCTTATGTTTTGTAAAGGAGAAATTTAAAATGAAGAAGAAATTTCTTGGCAGCGCGGCTGCTCTTGGTCTTGCAGGACTTTCTCTCGTACCTTCTATCTGCATAACAGCAAGCGCGCAGACACATTCAGAGGCTTATGAAAAAATAAAATCCAATCACAAGTATGCATCTGATGTTGCTTATCAGGACAGAGACGGTATCTGGTATCCTAACCTTGACGCTCTTGCCGATGCAACAGGAACTACATATTCAAAGGCACGTCATGACACTCCTGATGGAAGTGCAACCAGCTACAGCAGTTCCAACAGATACTTTGACTCTTACACAGGATATTACTATTCAGGTTCTAATTCGTACACTTATCAGATCACAGGATACACAAAGGACGGTAATAAGGATTCGATTTACTATGTACCTTCGATCTACAGATACGCTTCCAACTCATCTTACCTGGGCAGCAACGGTGTCTGGTATCCAAACTCTGAGGCAATGTATCGTGCTACCGGCAGCCGCACCGCCCAAAAAATAAAGGCTCCTGATACTGAATATAATGCAAAACACCACTACTTTGATCCCGTACTCGGATACTATGTTACATCACGGTCTGCCGAGTATGTATATGATGTTTCTTCCGGTACAGCAACTCCATACGATCCTTATTATTCGGTAGTTTCACGCAAATATTATGCGTCATACTCTGTAGCTCTTGCAAATTCCAATAATGACAGTTCAAAGGTCATTAATGTAAGCGAGTATATCACAGGCTATTACAGCAAGGGAACATACTATGATCCCTATCAGTATTATCTCCTGCTTAACAACACAGTAGACGATACAACATCAGAGACAGTTTCTGCAAGCGGCGGAAGCATCACTCTTGACGGCAAGACCGGCTGGACTAATGTTGTAAGCAATATCAAGAGCGCTTCGGACGGAAAGACCCTTATAGTAAATATGAAGACGGAGACCACCGTTCCCTCTGCTGTTATGGCAGCTCTCAAAAATAAGAATGTAAACCTCCAGCTCAAGCTCAGCAACGGTACTATTTATACATTCAACGGCAAGAATGTCACAACATCCAAGGAGGTCAAGCTTGCAACAACATTCAGTACAAATAAAGTTCCTTCCAAGCTTGTTAAGACAGTTACCAAGAAATACAGCGGTGCAAGCACAGCCCAGATGTCAATAAACAGCAACAGCTTCGGTGCTTCGGCTGATGTTTCCGTTAAGTTCTCTACAAAGCGTGCAGGCAATGTAGCAAGACTGTACCGCTACAACAGCGATAAGGAATCCCTTTCTCTGGTAGCTAAATCTTCTGTAGAAGATTCAGGCAGATGCTTATTCAAGGGTGTTAAGCAGGGCGGAAACTTTGTAGTAGTCCTCAGCAGCAAATAACGATCTGATACCATTTTATTCCTCCTCGTTTCTGTGCGGGGAGGAATTTTTTACTCCATTTGACATATTTCAATATATATGGTATAATGTTTCAGTAACACTAAAACATTACGGAGGTTTCCATGAACTTTACATTCTGCCCTGACTGCGGAGAAAAGCTGTATCTGAAAAACTGCGGCGATGAGGGAGAGATTCCCTACTGCGGAAGCTGCAAAAGACCCTTTTTCCCATTTTCCTACTGCTGTGTGATATGTCTCTGCGTCACCGAAGATAACACCGAGATAGCTCTGATAAAGCAAAAATACGTTTCCGACAGCTATATAAACGTAGCCGGATATGTAAAACAAGGTGAGACCCCCGAGTCTACTGCCGTAAGGGAGATCAAAGAGGAGATCGGTCTGGATACTATTTCCTGCAGTTATGTAAACAGCTATTACTATCCTAAAAAGGACAATCTTATGCTGGGATACATCTGCAAGGTAAAAAAAGCAGAGCTAAAAACCTCTGTTGAGGTGGACAGCGCCCAGTGGTACCCTCTTAAATACGCCCAGCAGCTCCTGCGGTACGACAGCGTAGGCTGGAACCTGCTCAACGACTATTTGCGGGGGCAGCTATGACTTTCAGGAACGAGCTTATCGCATCTGCAGCATCCCAGCTTGCCTGTGATTACTGCTGCAGTGCAGAGGATTTTTTAACGGAAAAGGGCAAGGTCACCCTTGCAAGGATATCCGATAACAGACGGCGCTGCTTCCGTTCCGAGCCGGACTTTTTCAAAGCGGCGACCATGGGCTCGGGCACGGTCATTTCCGCCGCAAGCGAAATGCTGGAGTTTGCCGGCGAGCTTATAAGCAAATGTGAAGGCGCAGAGATCTTCGAGCAGAAAAAGATCTGGGCAATAAACAGCCGTCTTGCAGAGTACAACAAGGTCATCGCGGCAAACAATATCTACTTTCTGCCCGGCTCTCCCTACCGCTATATCCCCCGGGGAGGGTTAAACATAAAATACTACGAAGAGGATCAGATCATCTCGGAGCTTTACCCTATAAAAGGCTTCAACAACGCCCTGCTGTACAGCGCAGACTCTCCGAGACGGGACAAGCTTGCAGTATGCGCTCTCAACGGAGATAATATCGTGGGCATTGCAGGAGCAAGCAGTGACAGTCCCATAATGTGGCAGATAGGCATAGATGTTGTCCCGGAATTTCGCGGCAGGGGCATCGGATCGGAGCTGGTCTCCGCTCTGACACAGGCAGTTTTCATGCACGGAGCTGTCCCCTACTACGGCACATGGAACGGAAACATCGCCTCGCAAAATACCGCCCGAAGCGCAGGATACTATCCTGTCTGGGCGGAGATGTTCGCTTTCGATATAGAGACCGAGAGGTTCGGTTATTAGTATAAAAGGCTCAGCCTATTAGTGTAAAAGTAGTTATCCACTTTTTAATATTACCGAGCCACAAACTCACAAGTTACTGCCGTACTATGTAACGGAATGGGTAAAGGCTCAGCCTTTAGGAGGAATTATTATGTCAGATCACAACAGCTATGAGTCCCCGTTTTGCACCAGATATGCAAGCAAGGAAATGCAGTATGTATTTTCCGCAGATAAAAAGTTCACCACCTGGAGAAGGCTCTGGGTCGCACTTGCAAGAGCGGAAATGAAGCTTGGACTCCCTGTCACGGAAGAACAGGTTAAGGAGCTTGAAGCACATATCAACGACATCGACTACGAAGCCGCTGCCGAGCGTGAAAAGCTGGTCCGTCACGACGTTATGGCTCATGTCCACACATACGGGCTTGCCTGTCCGAACGCAAAGGGCATAATACATCTGGGAGCTACCTCCTGCTATGTTGGAGACAACACCGACGTCATCATTATGAGGGACGCCCTTAAGATAGTCCGCAGAAAGATGCTGAACGTCATTTCCCAGCTTTCCGATTTCGCTATGAAACACAAGGGTCTGCCCTGTCTTGCATATACCCATCTCCAGCCTGCACAGCTCACCACGGTCGGCAAGCGTGCCACCCTCTGGATAAACGAGCTGCTTATGGATCTGGACGAGATCGAATACAGGATATCCTCCCTTAAGCTTCTCGGCTCAAAGGGCACAACAGGCACCCAGGCTTCATTTTTAGAGCTTTTTGAGGGCGACCATGAAAAGGTAAAGCAGCTTGAAAGGATGATCGCCGAGGAAATGGGCTTCGAAGACGTAGTCCCTGTTTCGGGACAGACCTATTCAAGAAAAATGGACTCCCAGATAGTTTCCACTCTGGGAGGCATTGCACAGACCGCAATGAAATTCGCAAACGACCTGCGGATACTCCAGAATTTCAAGGAGATGGAAGAGCCCTTCGAGAAAAATCAGATAGGCTCCTCCGCAATGCCCTACAAGAGAAATCCCATGCGCTGCGAGAGGATCACCGCTCTGGCAAGATACGTTATGATAGACACCCTCAATCCTGCATTTACAGCGGGTACCCAGTGGTTTGAAAGGACTCTGGACGACTCCGCAAACAAGCGTATCTCCGTTGCTGAGGGCTTCCTTGCAGTGGACGCTATACTCAACATCCTGCTCAACGTGACCGCCGATCTGGTGGTGTATCCGAAAGTCATCCGTCAGCGTGTAATGAGGGAGCTGCCCTTCATGGCTTCTGAGAACATCATGATGGACGCTGTCAAAAAGGGCGGAGACCGTCAGGCTCTCCACGAAAAGCTGAGGGAATTTGCCATGGAGGCAGGAAAGAAGGTAAAGGAGGAGGGCCTGGAAAACGACCTTATTGAGCGTGTGCTTGCTTGTCCTGACTTCAAGCTGAACGCAGACGAGATAAACGCTATCCTGAAGCCGGAGAACTTCACCGGCAGAAGCGAGCAGCAGGTAGAGGAGTTTATCTCAGGCTGTGTAAAGCCGGTGCTTGAAAACAGCGGCGAAACCCTGGGCGAGACAGCGGAGCTGACGGTGTAAATTATCATTTACAAGGCTGAGCCTTGACCCTTATCTACCCCCAATTATAGAA
>JAFLUI010000060.1 GCA_022508825.1 Oscillospiraceae bacterium | reverse complement strand
TTTTTAGTAAATTCTGACAATATGTGCATAAAATTCGCTTAAATTAATGACATTGCGTAATGTCCCCCTTTTTATTTCTCCTTGACAACACCCCCTGTTTTAATATATAATGGAATATAGAATATTTCAGGGGGACAAGAAAGGAAAGACCAATGTCTGAGGATAAAAAGGAAAAGAAAAAGTCCTTTATGGACGTTTACCGTGAGGTAAACGAAAAGGAGCGCGCAGAAGAGCTGAAACGGGAAAGCGAGCTCGCCGCTGCTGCTGCCGAAAGAGAGCGCAAGGCAAAAGCCGCTTACGCAGAAAAGCTCCGTCAGGAAAAGCTGGAGCTGCTTAAATTAAAGCAGGGGGTCATTTCCGAGGCGGACATCCGGCGCGAGGAAAAGGCGGAGAAGCATTACACCATATGGGAAAAGATCGGCAACTTCTTCTACCACAATAAAATAATGATAATTTTAGGGACGATGTTTGCGGCGTTGGCAGTATTTCTGGTGTACGACCTGGTCACTACTGTCCGTCCCGATGTTGCAGTCATGGTCATTGCGGAGGACTACTGGTTCGACTACATCATGGAGGATATGGAGCAGGTACTGGAAAGATACTGCGAAGACTATAACGGAGACGGCAAGGTCTTTGTCAGAGTCACATATCTGCCGGTAAAGGTGACGAACAGCGCTCTCCATGAAAGCGACAGGGTAAAGCTTATTGCAGAATTTCAGGGAGAGGATTCCATCGTAGTTATCGCAGACAGGGAGTCCTGCGAGCTGTTCGGCATAGAAGAGGGCGTTCTGGCTGATCTAAGTAAAATATATCCCGGAGATGAAAATGCGGACGCTTTGGGCTATATGCTTTCCGGAACAAGCTTTGCAGAGGACATCGGCTTTGAGGAGCTGTCGGATGACCTTTTTATCGGATTCCGGGAGCCTAAATCGGGCGCGGGTCTTAATGAGGAGAAGTTTAGCAGGAATTTTAACAATGCTGTAGAAATGTGGACAAATTACCTGAACGGCAATGAGATAAATCCATCCGAAACAGACGAATAGAGGGGAGAACAGCTTATGGCAAGCTTCAAGCTTAGTATAAACGTTGAACCGAAGGATATACCCTTTCTGGACGATGCTCACAAGCGGGACTGCGCCGATGCCATCACCAATGCGGTAAACAGCACCCTGAAATACACGCTTATAATGACAGGCACGGTCATGGCGCTTTTTGCGGCGTATTCATTCTTCGGATTTATCTGGATGATGCGTATGGACAGTATGCTGCCGTCTGTGCCTGCTTTTGTACCTGTAGCTGCGGCCGTGATGTTTATATTTGAGTTCATTTCAGGTACAATGAAAAAATGGGCTTTAGCCCTGCAGCTTTTATTTCATGCTGTTATGGTATTTGCTGCGGTTACAAGCCCTGCCTCTATTGCTGTCGTTCCGTTTGTGCTCTATGGAGCCGTACTTCATGTAAAGCTGCTCAATCTTCTGCCCTGGTATGATGTCATTTCCGTACAGCCCGGGTATCCGGAGTTTACTCCGCTGCCGGGGAAGGATGAGATCATTCTCCGCAAAAAAGATGAAGATACCGCTTCCGGACCGGATGCAGATAAGTCAGCGGACGCCGGAAACCGGTCTGACGCTGCGGGAGCGGAGACCCCGGAAAAGCAGTCCGACACAAAGGCGCCTGAGAATGAGGCAGCAAAGGATGACGCACAGAAGCCTGAGAATGAGACGGCAAAGGATGACGTACAGAAGCCTGAGAGTACAGAGCTGCAGGCAAACGCCAATAAGCCTTCGGGCGGAAGCGGGAAAAAGAAGCACAAAAACAGGAAAAGGAAAAAATAAAAAAGGAAAACAGCCGGTATGCTGTTTTCCTCTGTAAGTACATAGTTATCGACGGAAGCTCCGCTGCTTTTCAGGCTGGTAACGGTCGGGACGCTTTTTGGGATGGCGCGCATTTCTGGCGATCTCCATCATCTCCTTGTGATATGCCTGCCTGCGGGCTTCACGGTCACGGGTCTTTTTTGCGCAGTGGTCTATATGCCTTGCGATGCGTTCTCCGTAGGTGTAAAAATCGGTGATCTCGATGACCGAGACATCCTTGCCTCCGTTGGTGTCGTACCAGCAGCGGTCAAAGGCGATGCCGTTCCCGTCCTCGGTGACGGAGTACCCCAGCCAGTCGGCGTTCTCGTTGAAATAGCGGGCTCTGGCAGTTATGGTAAGCTGACCCCGTATGCACTCCACCTTTTCAACGTCTGCAAGCTTTAAGACCCACATTTTTTTATAGTGGACCCATCTGTGATCGTTATAGACAGCTCTTACGTGCTGTGAGACGATCATCATAGTACCTGCTATCTGTATGTATGTATGCTCCTGATGGGCTCTCACAAGTATTCCCGATGCAAAAGAGCCGATAAGGCATACTGCAAATCCGTATGCGCAGGAGAAATATGCTGCAAAAAAGATGGTACGGTACATTTCAGCGGGCATTTCTGCATTAAGACGGACCACAAAGACCATAACTATCACAAACAGTGAGACAGCCACGCTGACAGCCGGAAGCGACGCAAGAAACAGACGGCGGTTATATTTTGCAGTCAGCCGCTTTTCGTTGACGCGTATCATTTTTTTCATATCTGCCCGCCTCCTTCTCACTGTTCTTTTTATGCTGCCGACGGGTACGCCTAAGCTGTTTCTCCGGAGGGTGCTTTCATTGACGGCAGTTCCTTTTCCGTATCAGGCTCCTGTTCACCGGAAAATTTTTCCGTTATAAAGCTCCGGTATTTTTTCAGATCCCCCCGGTATATAAGCTCAGCTCCCGTTATGCTTCGGAAGTCCTCCGGCTCAACAAGGGAGGGGTGCTTTTTGAAATCGTGCTCGATGCCGCTTTTGCCCAGAACAAATCCCACCCACACCGAGCAGACAAATTTATTGCGGAAATGGTACGGGATATGCAGAGCCATTGGCAGGAATGCTCCTACATCGTATGTATAGCTGTCACGGTTCAGGATAAAATGGCGGATGGTGTCACGGTAGCGTTCAAGCTGTCCCTCTGTTACAGGGATACGGTAGACCTCTCCGGGGATGGTCTTGCAGGCACCGAAGACCTCGGTATTTATATCCTCATGGTTGAAATTAGCAGGCAAAGGTCTGTCCTTTTTATCACGGCAGAAGCTGTACATATCTGTAAGAAAGATATCGGATGCGATAGAAACGTGGGTATAGGGCTTTCCTGTAAAAAGCCCGATAAGTCTTGAAGGCATAGTGCCTGTACGTGTTAATACCAGATATACATACAGGTCTTTCATTGAACGGCGCCACCCTTTTTTGGTAAATTTGCAGACCTGTTTCACACAGGACTGCTATTATATCTTATTATAACACTTTTCTCTTCGTTTGTACATACGAAATATAATTTTACTATATTTTACACAAAAAAAATTGAATTTATAAAGTATATTTCACAATATGTAAATTTACTATTGCAAAATGCTTTGTTTTTTTGTATAATTAAAATAGGTGAAAATATCTTCAAAAATTTTTTGTTAGGGGTGTATCCGATCATGATAAGTAAAGATAAGATAAATCGTGTTCTGATATATGATGTGAACGGAAGAATGCTGCTGGCAACATCATCGGTGTTCTTCCCCAAGGATTTCTTCAAGGTAAAGGGTACTGACTTTGTAATGCTCAAGGGCAGCGACTATCCTGTTCTGCACACGGGAGAGGCTATTGACGCTATCTTCGAGTACGGCACGGGGACCCGTGTAAAATACAAAACATCTGTTGACCTGAGCACGGAATATCAGATGAATTTCCGTGTTTCGGACGGCGAGGTGCTGGAGGAGCGGAGAAGAAGCTTCAAGATCATGGTGGATATGGACGGGCAGTCCCCATTCTTTATCCGCGGCGAGGAAATGTTCTCATTTGATGCGCCTATGGAGCTGCACATTATAAACATCAATCTGGGCGGAGTTCTTTTTTCCTCTTCATCCGATTTTGAGCCGGGAGATCAGGTAATGCTCGATTTTATGGAGGGCGAAATGCAGCTTCTTATGGAAGTCCTCCGCATACAGAGGGCAAAGGACGGCTCAATAGAGGGCTACGGCTGCAAATTCATAGATATCACCGCTGCTCAGGAGGAAAAGCTGGCTAAGTTCATCATCGACTGTCAGGTTCTGGAAAGAGAGCGGAAGATGGCTGCGGAGGCAAGAAAGAGGCGGTAAGGGTGCGGACAGCGAGGCGGCAGACGGTAGGGTAAGGCGGCAGACGGTCGGGTAAAGCGGAAGACGCTGTGTAAAATAATTAACAAGGAAGCAATGGAAATATGGCAACTGTGATCGTTGTTACAAATCAAAAGGGCGGCGTAGGAAAAACAACAACCTGCGCCGCACTTACAGGTATTTTCCGAAGCAGAGGAATGCGGGTCCTGGCAATAGATATGGACCCTCAGGGAAACCTTTCTTTTTCTCTGGGCGCTGAGGACGAGGGATATACTATCCATGACGTCATGACCGGGAAATGCGATATACGGGATGCTATCAAGGCAACTCATATATGTGATGTGATAACCTCAAATATCCTGCTTTCGGGAAGCGAGCTGGAGCTTACATCGGACAGGCGGGAGTTTATCCTGAAGGATACCCTGCGTCTTATAAGCTATGCCTATGACTATATTATCATAGACACTCCCCCTGCGCTTTCCATACTGACCATAAACGCCTATACCGCTGCGGACGACCTTATCATCCCAATGACTCCCGAGATACTGTCACTGCAGGGGATAGCCCAGCTTAAGGAAACTATCCTGGCGGTGAAGAAATACTATAATAAAAAGCTGAATATACGGGGTATCCTGCTGACAAAATATGTCCAGAGACAGACCCTTGCAACGGAAGTTGCGGAAATGGTTGAGATAGTGGCAGAGCAGCTCAAAACGCAGGTACTGGATATAAAAATATCTGTGTCTGTGGCTGTTGCGGAGGCTCCTGCGCATCAGGAGGTAATAACAACTTATTCTCCGGGCTGCAGAGCGGCAAAGGACTATGTAAAGCTTGCCGAATTTCTCTATCCCGAGATAGCCCCCCAGAAAAAGCCGGGAGGTCTGCGCAGGATAATAGGTCAAGCATGATAAATATTAAGGAAGGATAGAATATGGCGGCAAGAAGCAATAAAACAGATGCGGTCATGAGACTGCTGACAGGTAAGAAGCCTGCCTCAAACCCTATCCTTGACAGCGATTTCAAGGTGGAGAAGATAACCTCCCGCAAGATCGAAAAAAAACGTGTCCCGGGAACTGAGATAGACATTGCGGGAGAGCTTGTATCCGAGCTTCTTCCGAAGGTACTGGGAAGGTTCGGCTGCTGCAGATGCGCCGCCTGCTATGCGGATGCAATGGCTGAGGCGCTGAAAAAGGCTCCTACCATGAAGGTCAGGATAGTCAGCAAGGAAGATGTGAGACGCGCCGATAAAATGAAGCAGCAGAGCCGCAAGGAGGTACTGCTGATACTTATACGCATGGCGATACAGAGAAAAAGGCTTCCCAGACATGATATAGTCAAGGAAGCGGAGGGATAATATGGATAAATACATCATTACGATAGCAAGAGGCTTCGGAAGCGGCGGAAGAACTATAGGAAAAATGCTTAGCCAGCGTCTTGGCATCCCATACTATGATAAAGACCTGATAAAGATGGCGTCGGAGGAAAGCGGCATCAATGAGGCTCTTTTCGGGCAGTCCGACGAGAAGGTAAAGAGCGGTCTTTTCAGCAAACACAAGGTCTACAGCGGAGAGATAGCTTCTCCGGGCGGAAAGGATTTTGTGTCCGAGGAAAACCTGTTCAGCTATCAGGCGGAGATAATAAAGGAGCTTGCTGATAAGGGAAGCTGCATCATCATCGGCAGATGCGCGGACTTTATCCTCCGTGACCGTGAAAATGTGATAAAGACCTTTATCTGGGCGGACAAGTCCACCTGCATAAAAAATGCGAAGACGGTATGCGGTCTTGATGAAAAGGAAGCGGAAAAGCAGATAGAGCGCATCGACAGGGAGCGTTCGGCATACTACAAGGCTCACACAGGCAAGGATTGGGACGATGTCCGCAATTATGACCTGTGTCTTGATACAAGCAGGCTCAGCTTTGAGAAGTGCGTGGAGATCATAAAATACTATGTTGATGTTTTATAAGGCTGGTCCAGCGCAGCCCCGCGCTGGCGAGGGTCAAGGGGCGAGGAGCCCATTGCCGCCCTCCGCAGAGGGCGGAACTCCCTATCGTTTAAGAGCTCCGCTGGGGGTGAATTGAAAACAGTCCGGCGGACTGTTTTCAAGAGGGGGAAGCCCTGCGATAGAGGGCTTCCCCCTGCCATTTAAAATACAATTATTATAATAAAGGAGTGATCTGAATGAGAAAATTTACACCCGAGACCCCGGATAACTGCAAAAAAACAGCATCCTCTCTTATTGAAGAAATTAACGCTCTGCCCTCGCTGAGCATTTCGGAGCTGGATCCCAAAAAGTCCCTGCTTGTTATTGTGGACATCGTAAACGGCTTTGTCCGTGAGGGTGCAATGGCGTCCCCGCTTGTTGAAGACATCATCCCGCCTGTAGTGTCTCTTATGGAAAAATGCGGAACGAAAAAGATCCCCTCTGTGGCTTTTGCGGACTGTCATGCTGCCGACTGCGCGGAGTTCTCTTCATTTCCTCCCCACTGCATAAAAAATACAAGCGAGTCGGAGATCGTGGACGAGATCAAAAAAGCAGGAGGATATACTCTCATCGAAAAGAACTCTACAAACGGCTTCCATGAAGATCTTTTCATTGACTATCTGGAGGGGAAGCCCGGCATCGACACCTTTATCGTTACGGGAGACTGCACAGACATCTGCGTCCTTCAGTTCTGCCTGACCCTTAAAACAAGATATACAGCACAGAATAAAAATATCGATATCATTATCCCTGTAAACTGCGTGGAGACCTACGACGCTCCATGGCATGATGCGGATTTTATGAACATTGCAGCATACAAGCTTATGAAGGACAGCGGAATCAAATTTGTTTCTGAAATAGTCGACTGACCTTCGTCCCTGAAAGGAAAGTAAAAATGAAAAAAAACAACCGCAATCTTACAATGCTTACGGATTTCTACGAGCTTACCATGGCAAACGGATATTTTGAAAACGGCATGGGGGACACTGTCTCCTACTTTGATATGTTTTTCCGGAACGTTCCCGACGGCGGAGGCTTTGCTATAATGTGCGGTCTGGAGCAGATGATAGACTACATGAAGGGTCTGAGCTTTGAGGAGGACGACATCGACTACCTTCGCAGCAAGGGCATTTTCAGCGAGCAGTTCCTTGACTATCTGCGGGACTTTCACTTTTCCTGCGATGTGTGGGCTGTCCCCGAGGGCACTCCTATTTTTCCGGGAGAGCCTATCGTGACAGTACGGGGTCCTGCTATACAGGCGCAGTTTGTGGAGACCATGGTGCTTATCTGCATAAACCATCAGAGTCTTATCGCAACAAAGGCGAACAGGATTGTCCGTGCCGCCGAGGGCAGACCGGTCATGGAGTTCGGCTCACGCAGAGCCCAGGGCTTTGACGGCGCCATCTACGGCGCAAGAGCCGCTTATATCGCAGGCTGCTGCGGCACTGCCTGCACCATCTCCGACAAGGAAATGGGCACTACCGCTCTGGGTACTATGGCACATTCATGGATACAGATGTTTGACAGCGAGCTGGAGGCTTTTCGTGCATATGCAAAGTGCTATCCAAAGGGTACAACTCTGCTTGTGGACACCTATAACGTTCTTAAATCGGGAGTCCCCAATGCGATAACGGTCTTCAAGGAAATGCGGGAGCGGGGAGAAAAGCCTGCGGGTATCCGCATCGACAGCGGCGACATCACCTATCTTTCCAAGAGGGCAAGACAGATGCTGGACGACGAGGGTTTTTCGGACGTGAAGATCGTTGCGTCCAACTCTCTGGACGAGTATATCATAAAGGACATTCTGGGACAGGGCGCAATGGTGGACAGCTTCGGCGTAGGCGAGCGGATGATAACCTCCCGTTCCGAGCCTGTTTTCGGGGGAGTGTACAAGCTTGTCGCCGTGGAAAAGGACGGGAAGATAATCCCGAAAATAAAGATGTCGGAGAACACCAGCAAGATCACAAACCCGGATTTCAAGGAGGTATGGCGTCTTTTTGACACCACCACGGGAAAGGCTATCGCGGACGTTCTCACCTGCAGGGGAGAGCTTATCGACGACACCAAGCCCTACGAAATTTTTGACCCTGACTACACATACAAGAGAAAGACGCTGGAGCATTTCAGCGCCATGCGTCTGATGGAGCCTATCTTTGAGGACGGGGAATGCGTTTATCACTGTCCTTCTGTTGAGGATATAAGAGAATACTGCGCTGCTCAGCTTGATACCATCTGGGACGAGGTAAAGCGTTTTGAGTATCCTCACAAATATTATGTAGACCTGTCCCAGCAGCTGTGGGACAAGAAAAATGAGCTTTTGCACAGGGAATATAAGGGTTAAGCAAAACAGTATTGACAAATACGTGTATACGTGCTATAATATCAGTGGAAGGAAAACATCATGGGATCAAAATCAAATGTACCAAAAACAATGACCGGAAAAGAATTGATAAGACTTCTTGAAAAAAACGGTTGGACAGCTGTCAGAACAAAAGGAAGTCATTGTACGCTGAAAAAAGACGGTGAGCAGCCTGTAACAGTCCCCGTACATGCAAAAGAGCTCGCCGAAGGTTTGTTAAATGCGATACTTAAACGTACAGGACTTAAATAAGATTTATAAAGGAGTTGTTATTTATGAAAATTATTTATCCTGCTGTTTTTCACTATGAAAATAACGCATATTGGGTAGAATTTCCCGATTTAGACGGCTGCTTCTCTGACGGCGAGACCAGAACAGAAACCTTTCTTAATGCCAAAGAAGCCCTTGAGCTGCAAACTCTTTATCTCCTGGAAAACGGGGAAAAACTTCCAAAGGCTTCTGAAATTGAAGACATTAAACCGGATAAGAACAGCTTTGTCTCTTTGGTCGATGCAGACCTGTCACCATATCTTAATAAGGCAAAGGCTGTTAAGAAAACTCTGACAATTCCCCGCTGGCTTAACGATGCGGCTACACAAAAAGGTATTAATTTCAGTCAGACTCTGCAGGAAGCCTTAATGCAAAAGATAAATGCAGATTAGCATTGTATCTGTTCCTCTATCCTTAAAAGTCGGTTATATTTCGCGGTGCGCTCGCTTCGGCAGGGCGCACCTGTTTTTATCTGTCCCGCATTTACCGCTACAGCAAGATCGGCAATAAAGGTGTCCTCGGTCTCGCCGCTGCGGTGGGATATTATCGTTCCGTATCCGTTTTGCTTTGCAAGGCTTATGGCGGAAAGAGTCTCGGAAAGGGTGCCTATCTGGTTCAGCTTTATCAGGACAGAGTTTGCACAGCCGCTGTCTATACCCTTTTTAATACGTGTGGGGTTGGTGACAAAAAGGTCGTCCCCCACCAGCTTTATTTTGTCCCCAAGCTCATCGGTGAGCTGCTTCCAGCCCTCCCAGTCCTCTTCGTCAAGAGGGTCTTCAATGGAGACGATGGGGTATTTTGCACACATACTTTTCCACTCTGCGATAAGCTCCTCTGTACTGCGGGTCAGCTTCTTTTTGGGGAGGAAGTAATCCTTTTTATCCGGGGACTTCCACTCGCTTGCTGCTGCGTCAAGAGCGATGACAAGATCCGTTCCGGGCTTGCAGCCTGCCCTTTCCGCTGCCTGCAGGATAAGCTCGACGGCTTCCTCCTCTCCCGACAGATCGGGGGCGAAGCCTCCCTCGTCGCCTACTCCTGTGCTGAGACCCTTCTGTCTGAGAAGCTTTGCCAGACTATGATAGACCTCTGCACACCGGCGAAGCCCCTCATGGAAGCTTTCCGCTCCCTGCGGTATTATCATGAATTCCTGAACGTCCAGATTGTTTGCGGCGTGGGCTCCGCCGTTGAGGATGTTCATCATGGGGACGGGGAGCTTTCTGCCGTTCACTCCTCCTAAAAAGCGGTACAGCGGTATACGGTAGTGATTGGACGCCGCCCGCGCCGCCGCAAGAGACACCGCAAGCATAGCGTTGGCTCCTATCTTGGACTTGTCCTCGCTGCCGTCGGTGTTGAGAATCGTCTTGTCAACGCAGAAGGTGTCCGAGGGGTCGATGCCTTTAAGCGCCATATTAAGTGTGGAGTTTATGTTGGACACTGCTTTCAGTACGCCCTTTCCGCAGTAGCGGCTCTCATCCTCGTCACGGAGCTCCAGAGCCTCAAAAATACCCGTGCTTGCGCCGCTGGGGACAGCGCCTCTGCCAACGGTGCCGTCGGTGAGCCACACCTCCGCTTCAACAGTGGGATTTCCTCTGGAGTCGATTATCTCACGACCGAAAACTTTTTCAATTACTGCCTTCATATATTACATCCTTTCGGTTCTTTTTCTGTAATTATTTGCGGACGGGGGATATTTATACTCAGGCACGTCTATTTTTATTCTTTCATGCATATTATTTATCAATATGTTTATCAGAAAGGAGTTATAAATATGAATGAAGTAAACAAACAGGCACTTATCCACAACATTATCTTAGAGGGCAGAAAAAAGCTGTCCGTTTCGGGAGTCACGGACGTTGACCGGTTCGACGAAAGCACCGTCCTTCTTTACACCACAATGGGGGAGATGACCGTCAGAGGCACAGACCTCCATGTCAACACGCTTTCGGTGGAGAGCGGCGAAATGGACATCGAAGGGGAGATATCCGGCATCGTTTACGGCGACCCGGACAGACGCTCTCCGCTGTCCTTTATGGGGAAGATCTTCAGATAGAGGTGAGACCTTGCATTTAGATACATTCTTTTCGGTTTCGGGACATACGTCCCTGTTTCTGCTTTCAGTCGTTATGGGGGCGGCGCTGGGAGTGGTCTATGACTGCTTCCGGGTGTTCAGGATACTGTTTCCCCCTGCGGCGCGTTCAAAGGCTGTGGCAGCGGAGGACATTATTTTCTGGCTGATCTACGGGTTCTGCGTCTTTTGCTATGCTGCGGCTTTCGGCAGGGGACAAGTCCGTTTCTTTATAGTTCTGGGCTCCCTTGCAGGATTTGTTCTCTATATCGTAACGGTGGGAAACCTTATCACAGGCATAATAAGACGCATCGTGACGGCATTTTATGGATTATTACAGAGAGTATATTCTAATGTAATTGAACCAATAGTAAAAGTGTTAAAAAATTTTTGTCAAAAAATATGTCAATTTTTTGTACAAATCCATAAAAATTTTGTAAATCGAAAAGAAGTGCAAAAAAACCCTTGAAAATTGCCTTTGTTTGGGTGTATAATATAAGGACTGAATTGACTATAGGAGGTGACTGCGTGAACGAATGGCATAAACGCTCCAATAAAAAGAAAAGCGGATACAAAATAGTTCAGGACAATAAGCCCAAGCGCAGTCCCATCATGCGGTTCATAGTAGCCGTGGCAGGATTTGCCTTTGTGCTCTATTGTGTGAGCTCTATAGTTCTCACTCAGGCGGAGATCGCTGAAAAGCGCGCCGAGCTTGCCGCTCTGGCAGAAAAGGCTCAGAAGCTTGAGGAGGCAAACGACGAGTATCAGAGCATACTCTCCGAAGAGGACGAGGCTGCTTTTATGGAGCGGTACGCTGTAGAAGTGCTGGGATATGCTTATCCCAATGAAAGACGCTTCTATGACACCACGGGCAAATAACCCGAAATCATTAATTTTAAGAGAGGATCAAAAATTTTTTATGCAGCCGGAAGTAGGAAAAATTTATGAAGGCAAGGTCACAAGCATAACTAAGTTCGGAGCTTTTGTGGAGCTGGAGCCGGGTGTCACCGGCATGGTACATATCAGCGAGGTGGCTAATACTTTTGTAAACGAGATAAAGGACCATCTTGCCGAGGGGCAGGAGGTAAAGGTAAAGGTCCTGTCTGTCAGCGAGGAAGGCAAGATATCCTTGTCCATAAAGAAGGCGGAGGAAAATCCCGGTCGGGATCGCAAACAGGGCAGCGGAAAAGGCTCCGGCGGCGGAAATAGCAGCGGAAAGTACGGAGGTAACGGAAAAAACAGCGGAAACGGAAAGCAGGGGGGTAACGGAAAACCGGGACAGCAGGAAAAAGTCCCCCAGACTCCCGAGGCTGCTTTTGAGGATATGCTCAACAAGTTCAAGCAAAGCTCGGATGAGCGTATGGGTGATCTGAAAAAGGTCATCGACAACAAGAGAAGAAGTCCTTCAAGACGCAAATGATAATATCAAGCCGTACTTTTTGGGGTACGGCTTTTTTATACTTTGACATATCATGCAGGGTGTGATATAATTATCAAAAGGGGTGAATGTGTTATGGAAAAACAGTCCGATAACGATATTGTAAAAATGGAGCTTCCTGCGTATGAGGAGGATCATTCTGCCATTCCCGATGTGGAGGAGGAAGCGTCCTTTGCGGAAAACAGGGACGAGATCTTTCGCAGAAATATGATGATAGCAGCAGAGGAGGATCAGCTCCCTGCTCAAAGGGTAAAGTATCCCGACAATATGGACGCGGAGGAAATATATCCGCAGGGGAATGTCCTGTCCGTCCATGACGTCACGGAGCAGGAGGGGGTACTAAGTAAAATAAAGCATATTTTCAAAACAGACCCCCGTATGACTATGGCGGCGGCATTGTTTGCGATAGTGCTTATCACGGCTTCGGCTGTCATCACAAAGACGGCGAGCCCGTCAGGGGGCGCTGTCGCCATAAATACCAAGGCTTATGAAAAGGCGGAGGACACAGCAAAATCTGTGTATAGTGCCGCATCGGCAGGTCTGGTAGAGCTGGCGATCAACAATAAAGTGACAGGCGGCAGCACATTTGAAAATAAGGGGACGGTCTTTGTATTCGGAGACAGCGAGGTCAACACGGCTGACTATCTTGGAAATTATTTTACAGGATATGTTTACGGTACATATAATCCGGAGACCTTTGCCGTTGATTACGCCCTCTGGTCTGCTGAGACAATTCCGGACGAATACAAGCGTCTGCTTACGGCTGAGGAAAGAGAGGCTCTTGCAAAGCAGGGCATAATAATAGGCTGCTATCCCGAGAGAGACTGAGCCTTTGCATCTTCTGAAAGGGAGTGGGAAAATGAATCAGGAACGATCTGAAAATGATATCACAGACATGAAGCTGCCGGAATATGAGGAGACAAGCTTTCCTTTTCCCGATGTCCGGACGGAAAGCTCCTTTGAGGAAAACAAGGACGACATATACCGCAGGAACATGATAATTGCGGCTATGGAAGCAAAGACACCTGTTTTGAGAGAAAAGCTCCCGGTCAATTTCGGCACTAAGGAACTGTTCCCTTGGGACAAGCCGGGAGCAGAGGACAAAAGACCGAGGAGGGGCGGTTTTTTCAGAAGAGCTGCATCGGCACTGGACAGCAGATTCGATCTGAAGATATTTTATATGTTGGCGATGGTGGCAATTGTGACGCTCATGATGGTCATGCTGATCCTTGCATTTCAGATCAGAGGGCGGTCGACAAAGCCTGCCCTTGATATCAGACTGCCCCAGGCAACAGAGATAGTGGTGACTGCGCAGTATGAGGAGATCGTGACTGAAACGGGAATACTTGAAGAGCAGTCAAAAGAAGTCATTCCGGAAGAGGTCCGGGTCACGCTGACAGAGGTGTCTGAGCCGTACTGAGTGACGGAGACAAAACAAAAGGGGGTAATGGCATGAGCGAAAAACGTTCCGATCATGACGTTCTGGAAATTGATCTTCCTGCATACGAGGAGGACAGCTTTGCTGTTCCCGATATCGAGCCGGAAAGCTCATTTGCGGAAAATAAAGAGGAGATCTACCGCAGGAACAGACTTATTGCGGCGGATATGCAGACAAAGGAGCTTACTGCTCTTGCGGAGGAAGAAAAAGCAAGGGCGGATAAAAAAGCTGAGCTTGAAGAGCTGTACATAGAAAGTGCTGCTGCTGTAAATTACCATCGCAGCATAAAAATTATTTTTTCCGTACTGTCGGTGATGTTTTCTGTTGTAATTACAGTTCTGGTGATCCTTTTCGTGCAGATGTCCGGCAATAAGGAAAATGTGTCAGTGTTTGCAGATGCTGAGGAGGTCATTGCTGCAGAGGCTGAGAGTGAAGAAGTCTCTGCTTCCGAAAATGAAGAGGTCACGACAGCACAGGCAGTCACTTCCGAGAAGGAAGATGTAATAGAGCCGTTTGTAAATGACGGCAGTGCTCTGGTCTACAATACGGAGATAATGTCTTATAGATTCGAGCCCCACTACACATCAAATCTGCACGGCGAGCCGCGGCTTGAGGTATACATTTCAGTAAAAAACCTGACAGACGAGGAATATTTTGTAGTACCGAAATTCATCGTGAGATGGGGCGATTCTCAGGAATACAGCCCGCAGACAGTAATATATGCACGAGATAATAAAGACAGTGATCTCTTTCATGAATTTTATCCTGAAGTGATGGAGAACGGCAAGTGGGTAAAGTCCGATTATTCGTTTGTTGCTTATGAATTTGGCAGTGATCACCTTTGCAATTTCCAGCTCACCTTCTTTGACGAATACGAATTTGATGTGTTTGAAACCTTTTTATATGCACCGTCCTGCCTTATAGACCGTGAGCATCTGAAAAAGGTGGATGAAGATTTTTCGATACCCTTTGAAGAACTTAAAAAGTATATAAAAGAATCAGCTTAACGCAGTGATATCCTCTACGGTAAGCTCGGGCTGTACCGCCTTATTGATGGAAAATGCCAGAAGTCTGGCTGTCCGCTCGATGAGCTTGTCAACGTCACGGGGGGTCACCATCATATTGGGCAGATGCTTGTCGGGAGGGTTCCCTGTGATGTTCTCCACGATAGTATGCATATCTACTACGGTGGGCACGCCTACTGCAATGACGGGTATGCCGAGAGTCTCCTTGGTAAACTCCCTGCGGCGGTTCTGGACTCCAGAGCCGGGGGCGATGCCCGTGTCTGTCAGCTGAATGGTAGACCCCAGTCTTGAAATATCGGAGCAGGCAAGAGCGTCTATGACTATCACGCAGTCAGGCTTCACGGTCTCGCAAAGGGAGCGTATCACCTCTGCGGCTTCGATGCCTGTCTGTCCAAGCACTCCCGGGGAGATGGCGGAGACCTTGTTAAGGCTTCGCATGGGATGCCCCTCGGGAAGCTCGTCATGGAGATGTCTGGTAGCTATCACCTGTGAGATAACAAGGGGACCCAGTGCGTCTGGGGTGATGTCCGAGTTTCCAAGCCCCGCTACAAGAGCGGTCTTTCTGTCCTCTCCCTTGAGGGAGACTATCTCTGCGGCGATGTTCTCCACCTGTTCGTCGAAATCCTGGGGACTGGCGGAAAGACGGTCTGTCTCGATGGTGATGTATCGTCCCTTCCGCTTTCCTATCCTTGCGCCTGCTGCATCGTCGGTGACGATTATCTCCGTAATACTGCAGGCGGAGCTTTTGCGGAGCTTCCGCTTTATGCCCTTGGGCAGACTGGCGGCATCCTCGTCTATCATTTCTACTGCAAGGTCGGTTCTTATTGACATATTTTATCATCCTTTCTTTACATATGTAAAGGTACAAAATTAAGTATGTTTCCGCGTTCGCAAATTGCTTTTACGAACAAATATCCGGCGGAATGGGTCAAGGCTCAGCCTTGTATGTACAAATTGCTCAAAAAATGCTGTAAAATTTTTCTGCGTTTTTAGATGTTGACTATTGCAAAACTGTCTGAAAAATGGTAATATTATTATTAGGCGTTTGCAGGTAACTGTGTGCGGTCAGGGCAGTCGTTCTGTCAGATCATTATCGGTACCTGATATAAGGTGAGTCATTACACCTTTACAAGTAAAACCATCCGTGTCAGGTTTTGCTGCCGCATTATGCTCGGGAATGTCCTTTCTGAGTATTATTACCGCAAAAAGAAAAAATATTTAAGGAGAAGAAGTTACTATGCCAAACATTAAATCAGCTAAGAAAAGAGTAAGAGTTATCAAAACAAAAACCATGCAGAATAAAGCTGTCAAGTCCAACCTTAAGACCGTTCTTAAGAAGGCTGACGCTGCCTGCGCTGCAAAGGCTGACGATTCCGAGGCTGCTATCAGACTGGCTATGAAAAAGGTAGACCAGGCTGCTGCCAAGAACATCATCCACAAGAATGCTGCCGCAAGAAAGAAGTCCCAGCTTGCCAAGAAGCTGAACGCTTCAAAGGCATAAGCACTGAAATTCTGAGCCGTCAGGGTCATTAAGTGACTCTGACGGCTTTTTTCTGTTTAGATCCACAAAAATAAATGAAAATTCTCTTGACTGATTGACCAAAATGTTGTATAATAGTATACGTGGGAAATTTGAATATTTTGACTGTCAAGGCAGAATTTTCTGATTTCAATACTATTTTAAAAAGGAGCTGCGCAGCATGAAAAACATCGATTTAACAAAGTACGGTATCACCGGCACCACCGAGATCGTGTACAATCCGTCCTATGACCTGCTTTTCAAGGACGAGACCGACCCCTCACTTGAGGGCTATGAAAAGGGTCAGGTCAGCGAGCTGGGAGCCGTCAATGTTATGACCGGAATTTACACCGGCCGTTCCCCTAACGACAAGTTCATCGTTATGGATGATAACTCCAGGGACACTGTATGGTGGACATCCCCCGAGTTCAAGAATGATAACAAGCCCGTTTCCGAAGAGTCCTGGAAGACCTGCAAGGAGCTGGCAGTAAAGGAGCTGTCCGGCAAGAAGCTCTATGTAATGGATCTGTTCTGCGGAACTAATCCCGACACCCGCATGGCACTGCGCTTCATCATGGAGGTTGCATGGCAGGCTCACTTCGTAAAGAATATGTTCATCACTCCTACCGATGCAGAGCTTGAAAGCTTTGAGCCTGATTTCATCATCTACAACGCATCCAAGGCAAAGGTAGAGAACTACAAGGAGCTGGGTCTTAACTCCGAGACAGCAGTCCTCTTCAACATCACCTCCCGTGAGCAGGTAATCCTGAACACATGGTACGGCGGCGAGATGAAGAAGGGTATGTTCTCAATGATGAACTACTACCTGCCGCTTAAGGGCATCGCTTCCATGCACTGCTCTGCAAACACAGATATGAACGGCGAGAACACCGCTATCTTCTTCGGTCTGTCCGGAACAGGAAAGACCACACTGTCCACCGATCCTAAGCGTCTGCTTATCGGTGACGACGAGCACGGCTGGGACGACAGCGGCGTGTTCAACTTCGAGGGCGGCTGCT
>JAFLUI010000006.1 GCA_022508825.1 Oscillospiraceae bacterium | reverse complement strand
AGAAGATCGTGCGTCCTGTTTCCAAGGGTCCCGACGCAAAGAGCGTTATCTTCCTTTCCGCTGACGCATTCGGCGTACTGCCTCCCGTGTCCATCCTGACACCTGAGCAGACACAGTATTACTTCCTGTCCGGATTTACATCCAAGCTGGCAGGTACAGAGCGCGGAATCACCGAACCTACACCTACATTCTCTGCTTGCTTCGGTCAGGCATTCCTTGAGCTGCACCCCACCAAGTACGGCGAGGAGCTGGTAAAGAAGATGCAGAAGAGCGGAGCTAAGGCATATCTGGTAAATACCGGTTGGAACGGTTCCGGCAAGCGTATCTCCATCAAGGACACCCGCGGCATCATCGATGCTATCCTGGACGGCTCTATCCTTAAGGCAGAGACCAAGACCATTCCTTATTTCAACTTTGAGGTACCCACCTCTCTGCCCGGCGTTGATCCTGCAATTCTTGATCCTCGTGATACTTATTCCGACGCTTCAGAGTGGGAAAACAAGGCAAAGGATCTTGCAGGCCGCTTCGTGAAGAATTTCGAGAAGTACACAGGCAACGATGCAGGCAAGGCACTTGTTGCTGCAGGTCCTAAGCTGTAAGCGCTCCGGGGGCTCACCTCAGATAATTAAAATAATTCAGCCGTATCGGGAATTAAACCGGTACGGCTGGTTTTGTATAAGGTCTATTGACATTTTGATAACTTTAAAGTATAATACTGTTAAGGGAAGTGAAATGTTTGCATGAGATAATATTTTATGAGGACGGCAAAGGCAATAAACCGGTACTTGATTTTATCAGGGAGCTTGCAAATTCTAACAGCAAGGACAGCAGGATAAAACTTAAAAAAGTGCAGGAGTATATTGTAGTATTGCAAACATATGGCGCAACAATGGGAGCGCCGTATATGAAGCATCTTGACGGGGACATATGGGAGCTTCGCCCTATAAGCGACAGGATACTTTTTGCAGGTCTTGTAGACGGTAAATTTGTGCTGCTGCATCAATTTACAAAGAAGACCCAAAAGACACCAAAGAGAGAAATTGAACAGGCAAAAAGAGAGTTGGAAGATTTTCGTGAAAGGAGCGGTCTTAAATGAGTATTGAACTTAACGGTAAAGAATATACTACATGGCAGGACGTTGAAAGCGAAATATTTACACCGGAGGAAATAGCAGAATGTAATTTAAGAGTTGCTTTGATAGGTGAGATAGCTAAAGCCAGAAAGGAACAGGGATTAACGCAAAGAGAACTGGAAGCCTTGAGCGGAGTCAAGCAGCCGATCATTGCAAGAATAGAAAACGGCACTTCAATACCAAACCTTAACACGGTTTTAAAGGTGCTTGCACCTCTTGGAAAGACCCTTGCTGTTGTTCCTATTGATACAAATAAATAATTTTTAATTGCAATATTTTATAAGGATGGTGTGTAATATGAAGCTTGATCTGACGGATATGCTCTATGCACTGTCGTTCGCCCTTGATAAGGTGGAGACAGAGCTGCTGGGACTTGATACGGGACACTGCAGACGAGTAGCCTGTCTTGGCGTTTTAATGGGAAAGGGAGCCGGCTTTGAAGAGGAGGAGCTCCGGGATTTTGTGGGCTGCTGCATACTACATGACAACGCCCTGACGGAGTTTATCCATGAGGAGCTGATGTCTCAGGAGATAGCCGTTCAGGTCTCCGCTATTACCGGTTATGCTGAAACTAAAATGCATCATCGTCACTGTACTATCGGGGAGAGGAATATCCGTCTGCTGCCCTTCCGCACAGATGTAAAGGACATCATTCTCTACCATCATGAAAATGCCGACGGCACGGGGGCTCTGAAGAAAAATGCTTCCGAGACTACATTAAAATCACAGATACTCCATCTGGCGGATATCATAGATATGAAGTACCGTCTCACCGTTATGACGGAGCAGGAATTTAATGAGCTCCGGGAGTGGGTAAGGTCTCAGTCGGGGAAGCTGTTTTCGGAAAAAGCAACAGAGTTATTTCTGCAGTCGGTGGACTTTGAAAACATATCCTATCTGCAGGATAAGGGTGTGCTTGAATATCTCCATGAGGAGATGCAGACCATCATCTGTGATTATTCGGACGAGGAGATACATAACATAGCAGACCTGTTTGCAAAGATAGTAGACTATAAATCCGAGTTTACACAGTCCCATTCAAGAGGGGTGGCTGACAAGGCGGAGTTTATGGCTAATTACTACGGCTTTGACAAGGAGAAGGCTATACGGTATTATTTTGCAGGGGCAATGCACGACATAGGAAAGCTGGTGGTCTCAAACGACATCCTTGAAAAGCCGGGAAAGCTTACTGCGGATGAATTTACGGAGATGAAGAACCATGCTGCCGCAACATATTATGTGCTCAGTCAGATAAAGGACATCCCGGATATTTTAGAGTGGGCGTCCAACCATCACGAAAAGCTCAACGGCAAGGGATATCCAAGAGGACTGCCTGGAGATAAGCTCAGCTTTGAGGAACAGCTTATGGCGTGCATCGACATATATCAGGCGCTGACGGAAAAGCGTCCATATAAAGATGGTATGTCCCATGAAAAGACTATTTCTATAATGATGGAAATGGCGGGCAACGGGGAGCTTAACGAAAAGATAGTGCATGATATGGATACTGTAATGATGACGAGTCAATGATATAAATAATATCAGCCGTATCGGCAAGGCTGAGCCTTGACCCGTATCTACCCCCACCGTTAGAAAAAATAAATTATATCAGAACATTTAGCCCCCTATCAAGGGGGCAGGTAAGAAAATCATAATATGACATTTATAAAATCAAGCCGTACTAGGAAATTATCCCGGTACGGCTGTTTTTCATCTGAGTTTCGCTCCGTTAGGTATATCCTTGTCAACAAAGATGACACGGGCAGCATCATCAACATCGGCGGCGACTATCATTCCGTTGGACTCCACTCCGCAGAGCTTAGCGGGTGCAAGATTTGCAACAACAATGATCTTCTTTCCGATAAGATCATCGGGAGAGTACCACTGTGCAATACCCGATACTACCTGTCTTGTGCCGAAACCGTCGTCAAGCTGCAGACACAGAAGCTTCTTTGCCTTTGGTACCTTTTCGCAGGATTTGACCTCTGCCACACGCAGGTCGACTTTGCCGAAATCCTCAATTTTAATGGTGTCTCCTAACGGAACAAGATTTGCCTTGTCGGTGTCCTGTGTCTCCTTGGGAGCATTTTTGAGGATGATGGCGTTAAGCTCCTCGGTCTCCTTTTCGATGTCAAGACGTGGGAAAAGCACATCTCCCTTTTTAACGGTGACATTTGCGGGGAGGACTCCGAACTTTCCTGCATTCTCATAGCTGATGAGACTTTCGTCTGCGCCTATCTGCTCCCACACCTTGGGCATTGTGGACGGCATGAAGCAGGACAGCAGGGTAGTGGAAATCCTTATAGATTCCAGCAGATTGTAAAGCACTGTGGCAAGACGGGTCTTCTTTGCCTCGTCCTTTGCAAGTACCCACGGTGCGGTCTCGTCGATATATTTGTTGGCTCTGCTTATCACTTTGAAAATTTCCGCCAGAGCGTTGTTGAGCTGGGTCTCGTCCACGAACTTGTCAACACCGTCCCGGAGAGACTTGGACATGGAGATAAGCTCCTCGTCAAGAGGGTCTGATTCACGCTCGGCAGGGAGGGTGCCGTCAAAATATTTTATCACCATTGCCACGGTGCGGGACACCAGATTTCCAAGATCGTTTGCAAGGTCGGAATTGATGCGGTCTATCATGATCTTGTTGGAGAAGGAGCTGTCTGCGCCAAGAGCCATTTCACGCATGATGTGGTAGCGGATAGCGTCCGGACTGTATCTTTCGCCTAAAATGAGGGGGTCTACCACATTGCCAAGGGACTTGCTCATTTTCTGACCGTTGAAGGTTATCCAACCGTGGACTGCAAGATGCTTCGGCAGAGGCTGTTCAAGAGCCATGAGCATTGCAGGCCAGATTATTGCGTGGAAGCGCATAATATCCTTTGCCACCATGTGGACGTCCGCGGGCCAGAACTTTTCGTAGTCGTCATACTGACCGTTTTCGTAGCCAAGAGCGGAGATATAGTTGGAGAGGGCGTCTATCCAGACGTAAACAACGTGCTTGTCGTCAAATGTGACGGGGATGCCCCACTTGAAGGTCGTTCTTGATACGCACAGGTCTTCAAGTCCCGGCTTTATAAAATTGTTGACAAGCTCCACAGCGCGGGTCTTGGGACGGAGGTAGTCGGTCTCGAGAAGCAATTTCTCGATCTTGTCCGCAAAGGGGGACATTTTAAAGAAGTAGGCTTCCTCTCTGGACTCCTTTACCTCCCGGTGACATTCGGGACAGCATCCGTTTTCGTCAAGCTGGGACTCTGTCCAGAAGCTTTCGCAGGGGGTGCAGTATTTTCCCTTATACTCGCCTTTATAGATGTATCCCTTGTCGTAAAGAGCCTTGAAAATCTTCTGTACCGCCTCCACATGGTAGTCGTCGGTGGTGCGGATGTAGCGGTCATAGCTGATATTCATATAGGACCAGAGCTTTTTGAAGATCTCCACGATCTCGTCCACATACTGCTTGGGGGTGACGCCTTTTTCGGCGGCTTTTTCCTCGATCTTCTGACCGTGCTCGTCGGTGCCGGTAAGGAACATAACGTCATAACCCTGCATTCGCTTATAACGGGCGATGGAGTCGCAGGCTACAGTAGTGTAGCAGTGTCCGATATGGGGATTGCCCGACGGATAGTAGATAGGGGTAGTGATGTAAAAGGTTTTGTTTGACATTTTTATTTTCCTCCTGAGTTTTATATTTATGATAATGGTTATGCTTTAAAAAATCAAACCAAAAATACAACTGCAAAACATGAAATTACAAGTGCTGCAAGAATGATATAACATATAAGGTATATTATTCTCATTCCGATACAGGATCTATGTACTGAGACCTGCGGCTTGTCAGACTTATAGTAAACGGTTATTTCCGGCTGGGCATACAAATTTGGATTCAGGACAGTAAACTCCTTTTTAAATTCATATTTTTTCCCATCTTCGGCAGTATAAATATATTTTGCTTCGGGCATCAGATAATCTGACAGGGAATTTGATGTATCAAGCGATGCTTGTGCAGTGACTCCGTTTTTTATTATATCAATGCGTTTGCGCAGATCAAGAACCATATAGACAAGCCCCAGTGCTGCCAAGGCGAATATAAAGACCACACATCCTGTTTCGCCGAAAATCAGAGCTACAGCAAAAAGCAGGATTCCTGCAATAATAGTTCCTGCGACTATTATGAGTCTCATCAGCATTGTATAATTCCTCCTTTTTGCATACTTATTATACCCCGAAATAGCATTTTTGTCAAATATACTCATACAAAAAACAGCAGGGAAATACCCTGCACAAAAAAATAGCAGGGCAACGAGCCCTGCAGATGAAATGAAATAAGTAAATATGTGTAGAACAAAAGAAAGGAGACAACAAAACGGATGTTAAACTAATTGAATGTATTAGACGATTTCTAACATCGTATTTATTATAACCTATTTTTGCTGTATAGTCAACAGGTTTTAGCAAGATTTTTGGAATTCGTATACTTGCACAAAAAACACTGCCCAAAACTGTAAGATTTATAGATTTCTGTTTCAGGTTTTAATCAATAAATAGAAATTGTGGAAAAATAAAACCCATCATATTGTTAAAACCACAAATTCCGAACACTATACGATAAATTCAATACTCTTTATAATAACATATAAAATTACATTTGTCAATACTTTTCACCAAGTTTTTATCTTGAATTTCCGCTCTGACGGTGGATAAAGTTTGGATATATTGCCGATTGTATCTTGGAGCGGGAAACTGTAAAATAATATATGGCTCAGATATCTATATTTTTTAAGGAGTGACAATTTTGAAGAACAAACTTACTGCTTTCATGCTTATACTTATTGCCCTTGTATCCACAGTTTCTGACAGCTCTGCAGACAGCGAAGAGCAAACGGCAGAGGCCGTGGATATGAACCTTTCCGTAACCTCGGAGACAGAGGCTGTCCCCGAAGCGTCCGAAACTGATGTAAAGTCAGAGACCGTTACAGGTGAGTTGACAACCGAACCCGCCGTGAGTGAAAGCGAGCTCGTCACTGAGACTTCCGAAACGGAATATGAGAATATGTAATATAATCTAAAATTATTACATATAGTATATGAAAGAAGTGGAAATATGCTGGAATATATCGATTCCCACGCTCACTATGACGCCGAACAGTTTGACGAGGACAGGGACGAGCTTCTTGAACGCATCCACAGTGCAGGAGTGCGGAGCATCGTAAATATGGGGTGCAATATGGAGCGTTCCCGTCTTTCGGTGGAGTATGCTGAAAAATATCCCTTTGTCTATGCGGCGGTGGGCATCCATCCCGAGGACGTGGAGGGGACTCCCGCCGATTATCTTGACTCTCTGAAAAAGTGGGCAGAGCTTCCCAAGACCGCTGCCATCGGGGAGATCGGTCTGGACTATCATTATGAGGGCTATGATCCCCAGCTGCAGAAGAAAATTTTCCGTGAGCAGCTTGACCTTGCAGAGGAGCTTTCCCTGCCCGTTGTTATACACTCCCGTGACGCAACGGAGGACACCATGACCATCCTTCGCGAACGCGGAAAGGTAAACGGCGTCATGCATTGCTTTTCCGGCTCGGCGGAGACTGCAAGGCAGGTTCTTGACCTTGGAATGAACATCAGCTTTACAGGGGTACTTACCTTTAAAAATGCAAGGCGGGCTATCGAGGCGCTGGAGGCTGTCCCTCTTGACAGGCTCATGCTGGAGACGGACTGTCCCTATATGGCTCCCGAACCGAACCGGGGCAAGCGGTGCGACAGCAGTATGATAATCTACATTATACAGAAGATCGCCGAGGTGAAAGGGGTCTCCCCCGAGTTTGTGGCGAAGCAGACTACCGAAAATACACTGAAATTATTCTATAAAATGCAATAAAGGGGTACCCTGCAAGAGGGCGCCCCATTATTTTATTTTATCCTGTAAATATTTTTCTACCATAGCTACTACTTCTTTGGCAGTATCAATTTGCTCCTTTACATCTTCAATGCCGACAACATAAAAATCATCGTAGTCACTGGCGTGCCTGACTTCCTGTGCCCGACTGATCTTTCGACTTATTTCCTTTGGGAAAATTCCTGTATGAACAAAATCCTTATTAAAGCATCCTATAACCTGAGAATGCTGCTTGTATGACTTGAATTCAAGCGCAAGACAGGCGGAGACAGCGCGGAATATTGCATAGTATGCTCTGTTGTTGGCGCTTCTGTAAAAATTATCTTCCAGACTGCTTTCTGCAGCCGCCAGATCTTCTTTTGCCGCTGTCAGTCTGTATTTGGCTAATTCCTTTGCACCGCCGATGTCGTCAAGCTCAGGCTGCATACAACTCTATCCCCTCTCTTTTTACATTATTATAGAATGGATAGGCTCGCAGCCACTTGTTGAAGTGCTCTGTATTCTTTACTATAGGCATGATCTCTAAATCATGGTCAAAATTATAATCGAATGTGACATCTGAAAGTGTGCGGCTTTTTTCTGATATCTCTTTTTCAGGCAGATCAACTAAAATCATAATATCAATATCTGAATCCTTGGTATAGTCGCCCCTTGCGTAAGAACCATACAGAATCACTGTCCGAAGATGCTGACCGTAAATGCTTTTCAGGTCTTCAACATAAAGCTGAAGCAAATTTCTTGCAGTATCCTGCATGGCTGTCCCTCCATTTACTTTATCTTATTTTTGTTTTCTTTAGCTATCTGCATGACCTGAACATAGATCCCCGCCACAACCTGATAAAGCTCTGGGGGGATGCCTTGTCCCACGTTAAGCATCGTAAGAAGGGCAGTTGCGGAATCGTCCCGATAGACGGGGACTCCGTTTTCGTCTGCAAGATTGATTATCTTTTCAGCCACATGACCGTGTCCCGAAGCCACTACTATAGGGGTGTAGTCCTTTTCCGGATTGTATTTCAGTGCTACAGCGGCATTGCTGGGCTTTTTTCCTCTATACACTGACATTCAGACCGCCCCTCCTTTCGTTGAGCTTGGGGAATACATTGGTAAGATCGCGCTTCCTCACAAGCGGCTTTATGGAAAGGTTATCCGCTCTGTAGCCGCAGGAGGATGCTATAATAGGTATTGTATCCTTAAGTGAGGAGTAATCCTGTTCGGTGCCTGCGGGACAAAGCAGGGAGGCATTTATATTTTTGCCCCGGGTGTATATTTCCAGCTCAAAATAGCCTACCTCCTCTATCTCAAAGCAGAGGAACAGCTGGCGGTCGCTTTCTCCGTCCTCGTTCCTGCCGGCGTCAGGGTCAGCCCACAGCTCTCCGAAGGCCTTCAGACCGTCCATATTCATAGGTACAAGAAAATGCAGCAGCGGAGTGAATACTCCGGGGGCTGTAAGAAGCCCCTGCAGCATCTCGGGACTGTTCATTGCGGACAGCGATTTTAATGACGGGTCGTTGATGTTCTTTATAAGGAAGTCCAGCATATTTTCCATTGTTGTAGGGGGACGGTAGCTTATTCCCGCTGCAAGCGCCATATCGGAAAGTACCGCGTTTATGCTCTGAGCAAGCGCCACCTTGCTGTCAAGGTCGTCTACCTTATTTACTATAACACTTAGACGGTCGATAAGAGTATTCAGGTTTCTGTCGTTTTCAAAGGATCTTAATAGTGTGTTCAGTCCGCCCTTCATGTTGTTTGGCAGTATGGGAGAGAATATTTCTTTAAGTACTTCTGTGCCTTCGGAGGGAGACATACCCCTGTGTGATGCAGCCTCCATTTCAGCTTCGGTAACGGCAGGAGCGTCCGATCTTTCTGCAAGGGAGGCTTCGATATTGTTCAGATGCTCCTTCAGCGCTTCGGGATCAAGTCCTTTTATTCCCGAATTGACTGCATTTGCTATACGCTCTGTAAGCATTGTCATGGATCTGAGCGCTGCGGAAGCAGGAGAGTCATCGTTGCTCATAGCGGCAAGCTTTACATCCTGAGGAAGCCTTGAATTGTCAATAAATTTGGAGAAAAGCTCGGTTAGCTTTTCTGCGGTTTCCTGGTCGGGAGCCATATTCACGATCGCCTGAAAGCTTTCGGCGACTGCATTGCTGTCACTGTTGAACCGTGAAAGATTGTATGTTATCAGCGACATAAGACTGTTTGTCTTGTCATTGAGCAGCAGACTGCTTTCAAGGTAGTTTACCAGAGCAAGCACATCGTTTTTTATTTCTGAGAAATTTTCCGCATTAAGCTTGTCGGCTGTCTGGTTCAGCAGGTCAACAAGCTCGCGGCTCTGGGCAGTCTCGGTGGAAAGATAGCGCAGTCCTGCGGATATGGACATAAGCACTCCGTCCCTTGCGTCTGCAGATGCAGTGGCTTTGATGAAGTCAAGGATCGCCAGACTCATTTCCTCGCCCAGGGGGGTGCCGTTCATTTCTGTCAGCATTTCCTTGAGCTCAGCCCACAGCTCTCCGCTGAAAATAGTGGACTCGTCCTGCTGACGGAGCATATCCTCGGCGATCTTGTCGGTGTTGGGGAGAAGCATTATCTCGTTGGCAAATTCCGCCACTTTATTGAGGAGCTCCGCATTTCCGGACGCCTGCAGGGCTGCTATTGCGTTCCCGCTCACAAGTCCTTTCAGCAGAACTGCGGAAAGAGCAGGATCCTTGGCGATATCCGCCTGGAGCTTCGGCATTCCTGCGCCTGTCTGGTCTTTAAGGTTCTGCTCTCCAAGCTGTTCGTCCCGCTCATTGGTTTTATTAACATAGTCAACGTTGCCCAGCTCAAATACCTGTTCCGGAGCCTGCGGTCTGGTATTGCCCTGGTTAGGGTTATATTCTCGCGGGGCTACCGGAGTAGTTACCCTCAGCATTTCGGACATACTTTTTCTTACCTTCCTTCGCTATGTAAAATTATACCTCATAACATTATATCACAAAACAATACAAATTTCTACTAAAAAATTATTAAATTCTTCAAAAAAATATCATATTTGTTGATTATTAACAAAAATTCACTAAAAATTTTTTCTCTGTTGTTTTTATTATATCACATTTTACTCTTGAAGTAAAGCTTTTTCTATAGTATAATTAAAATGTATTATAGAAATACTATGGCATTTTGTGTCCCAATGTGTATTAACTATTATGGGGCTCAGAGCCCCTTTATCAAACTGATTAAAAAGTAGGTAGGTGTTTTTATGGCAAAATTTGAGGAAGGCATGGAAGCAATGGCGGATGCGTATGTATTTGAGACTACATCGCTTCTTGAACAGCTTGACCAGGTCCTTATGAAAACAGAAAATGAGAGCAGCTTCGGTGAGGAGGAGATCAATGAGATCTTCCGTACCATGCACACTATCAAGGGTTCTTCTGCTATGATGGGTCTTGACAATATGTCAAAGCTTGCTCACGCTATTGAGGACATGTTCTATATTATCCGTGAGGATAATCCTGTTATTTCTTCAATGAATGATCTTTATGATCTGGTATTTACTGCCTCTGATCTGCTGAAAGCGGAGATAGAGCTTATCCAGGAGGATGAGTATACCGCTACTGACTTCAACGAGCAGATCGACAAGATTCACGCATTTGCCGCTGTACTTAAGGGCGGAGGAGCTGCTCCCGCCGCTGCACCGGCTGCCGCTGCGCCGGCAGCTGCACCTGCACAGGCAGCACCTGAGGCTGCTTCGGGCACAGTATCTGCTGCGGACTTTACTTCTGTAAAGGTACGCTTTGAGGAAGACTGCAAGATGGAGAATCTCCGGGCTATACTGGTAATAAACCGTATAAGCGATTCCTGCTCAAAGCTTGAATATTCACCTGCTGATATCGAAACAAACGGCGATACAGCCCAGACTATCGTAAACGAAGGCTTCGAGGTGAACTTCTGTCCCGCAAGCGGAGTTTCCATAGACGAGATTCTCGATACTATAAAGAATACTCCCAACGTAAAGGACTATGAAGTGATGCAGAGAGGCTCAGGCGCAAGCGCTGCTGCTGCAGATGTGGACGCTACATCTGTAAGGATCCACTTTGAGGATGACTGCAAGATGGAAAATCTCCGCGCTGTAATGGTTGTAAGCAACGTCCGCGACGTTTGTGACAGCGTTACATTTGAGCCTGCCGATATCGAAAGCAATCCCGAGACTGCAAAGGTCATTGCCGAGGACGGCTTTATCGTACATTTCAGATCCGAAAAGCCCCAGCTTGTTTTCCAGGCTATTGAGAGCACTCCCAGCGTAAAATCCTATGAGGTGATAGATGCAAACGCTCCTGCAGCTCCCGATGAGGGAACTGAAGAGGGTGCAGCCGCCGCAGCAGCCGCTGCCGCACAGGCAGCTCCCAAGCCTGCAGCTCCTGCACAGAGCGCAGCTCCTGCAGCACCTGCCGCACAGGCAGCTCCCAAGCCTGCAGCTAAGCCCGCTGCTGCTCCTGCAGCTTCCAAGCCTGCGGCAGGAGGCGGCGGAGGGGGAGGAGCGAAGCAGTCCCTTATCTCTGTTAACCTCAACAAGCTGGATACGCTCCTTGACCTTGTTGGTGAGATCGTTATCACCGAGGCTATGGTAACATCCAATCCCGACCTTAAGGGTCTGAGACTGGATAACTTCCAGAAATCCGCAAGGCAGCTCCGCAAGCTCAACGGCGACCTTCAGGATGCGGTAATGTCCATAAGAATGGTGCCCGTTTCCGGCGCTTTCAATAAAATGACCCGTATCGTAAGAGATATGAAGGTAAAGCTTGGCAAGGATGTTGACCTTATCTTCGAGGGTGAGGAGACCGAGGTAGACAAGTCTATCATCGACCAGCTCAACGACCCGCTTATGCACATGGTCCGCAACTCCATGGATCACGGCATCGAGGAAAATGTTGAGGACAGAATCGCTGCAGGCAAGTCGCCTAAGGGCAAGATCACGCTTTCTGCGTACAACTCCTCCGGTGAGGTAATCATAGTTGTTGCAGACGACGGTCAGGGCATCAATCCCGAGGCAGTCCTTGCAAAGGCTGAGAGAAACGGAATACTCAGCAAGCCTGCAAGCGAGTATACCGACAAGGAAATAGTAAACATGATAATGCTTCCCGGCTTCTCCACCAACGAGCAGGTAACGGAGTACTCCGGAAGAGGCGTTGGAATGGACGTTGTTAAGAAGAACATCGAGAAGATCGGCGGAACGGTATCTATTGAATCCAAGTACGGCGAGGGCTCAAAGTTCATTATAAAGATCCCGCTCTCACTGTCTATCGTGGACAGCATGGAGATCACAGTCGGGCCTTCTATCTTCTCTATCCCCATAAACTCCATCTGTGAGTCCTTCAAGGTAAGCCCCGAGCAGCTTGTAAAGGATACAAGCGGCAGAGAGATGATAATGCTCCGCGGCGAGTGCTATCCGCTTATCAGACTGTATGAGCTGTATGAGCTTGAACCTGTTACGGAGGATCTGTTTGAGGGCATAGTTATCCTTGTAGAGACTGACGGAAAGCGCGCCTGCCTCTTTGCCGATGAGCTTATCGGTGAGCAGCAGGTAGTTCTGAAGCCCTTCTCACCGCTGCTCAGCAACTATAATGTAAAGCAGAACGGAATGTCCGGCTGCTCAATACTGGGTGACGGTTCTATTACTATAATTCTTGACGTAAGTAATATTGTAAGGGATTATTAATTAAAAAATAAGCGCGGGCTCAGCCTTTAGTCCGGCGTTAAGGAAAGGAAGAGCATAAATGGAAGAAAACAACAACGTTGCAGCACCTGTTGACGGCGATGCCGCTGCTGATATCATAGACAGCAGTGAGGTGCTTTCTTTCAGCATCGGTGAGACTATCTACGGCATCGAAGTAATTTATGTAAAGGACATAATTACGATCGAGCAGATCACAGTGGTACCGAAGATCCCCGATCATATCAAGGGCGTTATCAATATCCGCGGAAGGGTAGTTCCCGTTATCAGCGTAAGAAAACGCTTCGGCATCGAGGAGATTCCCTATGACGACAGGACCTGTATAATTGTTCTCGAGTTTGATGACGGAAATCAGGTGGGTATCATCGTTGACAGAGTTCAGGAGGTTATCAGCGTCGACGCCAGCGATATAAGCAACACCCCGGATTCAAAGAATGTAAATGCAAACCGTTACATAAAGTCGCTTATCAATCTTGAAAGCGGAATAAGACTGCTTATTGACTGCTATAAGCTTATCAATGACGATGGGAGTGGTGTCTGATGATGAAGCTTACTGACGAGGATTTCAACCGCCTCGTTACGTACATGAAAAAAAATTACGGCATAAACCTTGAGAAAAAGCGCGTACTTATAGAGGGAAGACTTTCAAATATGATATCTACCCGCGGCTTCAAGGATTTCAAGGAATTTATTGACTTTGCCTTTGCTGACAAGACAGGTAAGGAAACAATGCAGCTGGTAAACAAGCTCACTACAAACCATACATTTTTTATGCGTGAGCCGGAGCATTTCCAATTCCTGAAAAGCACTGTCCTTCCTTATTTTGAACAGGAATATTCATCTACACGCTCACTGAATTTATGGTGTGCTGCATCATCTACAGGGCAGGAGCCATATAGTATAGTGATGACTATCGATGATTATTTCGGAACAAAGGCAGCGTCCTGGAAGATCAATCTGCTGGCTACAGACCTTGATACTGAAGTGCTCAAAACAGCTCAGGCAGGTATATATACCATTGATATGCTTAAAGATGTCCCCCAGAACTGGCTGTCAAAGTACTTTACCAAAAAAAGTGCCACTGAGTATCAGGTAATTGACCGTCTCAGAAAGCAGATCACATTCAAGCAGTTCAATCTTATGGATAAGATCGTGGCTCAGAAGCCTTACGACCTCATAAGCTGCCGCAATGTTATGATCTATTTTGAGCAGGAGACTAAAAATGCTCTTGTGGAAAGATTCTTTGACGTTACAAGAGAAAACGGATACCTGTTTATAGGCCATGCGGAAAGCGTAGGCAGAAATACGAAGTATACATACATCAAGCCTGCGATCTACAGAAGGACATCGGCAACGCCGAAGCCGGGCTCAGGCGGAAGAATTTAACCGGCCCCGCCTTTATGACGGAGAAACACGCAGTTTTTAGTGGGGGATAACCACGGTCAAGCGTCAGCTGACCGCGGCTATGCCCCTTATCAAATTTATATGAAAGGAGACGTGCCGAATCGATGATCGAGAGAATGAATCCGACATCCAAAATAAAAATATTCGTAGTTGACGATTCGGCTGCATTCCGGGTCTCCTTAAAAGCGGGTCTTGCTGACACCTCCAATATTGAAGTGGTGGGGGAGGCTGCTGACGCATTTGAAGCCAGAGATAAGATAATGGCGTGCAAGCCCGACGTGCTTGTGATGGATGTTATCATGCCCAAAATGGACGGCATCACTTTTCTTAAGCAGCTTATGAAGCAGTATCCCATACCGTGTGTGATGATATCAGGGATGGCAAAGGAAAAGGAAGCTATTGACGCAGGAGCTGCAGGCTTTCTTATGAAGCCGAAAAGCCTGTCCGAAAATAAGACCTTCTATACACTGTTGAGCTCAAAGGTAGCTATAGCCGCAAGAAAGGTACCAAGGGTAGTTTCTCTCCCTCTGCCTGCTGCAAAAAATGCAGTGAATGCAGCATCTGCCGCGGCTTCAGCTGTCTCAGCGAATGGAGAGGCGGACAGAGTTGCGCAGCTGATGGCGGAAAGCGGGAAAAAATTCGGAAGGGTCATTCCGAATCTCCCCTCAAAGGACGATATATCAAGGCTTTCCACACGCTGCAGGGAAGGCTATATCGTTGCGCTGGGCGCTTCTACGGGAGGCACTGACGCTCTGGAATGTGTTTTGAGATCTTTTCCCGATACAATGCCTCCTGTGCTGGTGGTACAGCATATGCCTCCTGTTTTTACAAAGCTCTACAGTGAGCGCATGGACAAATGCTGTACAATAACGGTGAAGGAAGCCGCAGACGGCGACAGGCTCAGACAGGGCTTGTGTCTTATTGCTGCAGGGGGGTTCCAGATGGAGCTTAAAAAGGATGCAAAGGGCTACTATGTAAAGTGTTATGCAGGAGAAAAGGTGTCGGGACACTGCCCATCGGTGGATGTGCTGTTCACCAGCTTTGCGGAAACAGCAGGAAACAAGGGCATCGGTGCGCTTATGACAGGAATGGGCGCAGACGGTGCAAAGGGTCTGCTGAAAATGCGTCAGAGCGGCGCACATACTATCGGGCAGGATAAGGAATCCAGCGTTGTTTACGGTATGCCTATGGAGGCTTACAAGCTGGGAGCCTGCTGTGAGCAGCAGGCACTGCCCAACATCGGAAAGACTATCTGCAGGCGTCTTACCGATGGATGGAACTGATAATTAAAGAGCTGCTGCACGGGTCATTGTGCAGCGGCTCTTTTTTCACCGGATATTCTTCTGAACTGAAAAAGCTCGTCCTTTGAAAGCTCGGGACAGTCGTCATCTGGAACGGCAGGCAATTTTTCAGCTTTTTCAAGCATTTTTATCTGCTCCGGGGTAGGTTTTTGTGTGACATCAATATAAGTTTTTTGCATTATAGTATCGCTCCTCCGTATATATTATACCATATTGCATTGCTTTATACAATACCTTTTGCCTTGCTTTTTGATACAAAATAAAATTATACGATTACTCTGTGACAAAATCCATTTCTGAATTGTTTTATATACAGGACGTCCGAAAAAGCGAAAGGAGGTCGTTCACAATGACCAATGACGAGCTGAAAGCGGATATGGAACAATACCGCAGTATGCTGTTCAGGCTTGCGTACAGCTGTACGGGAGACCTGTCCTGCTGCGACGATATCGTCCAGGAGACATTTGTAAAGCTGTATCTTCGCGCCAAGCCCTTTCCCGACCAGGAGGGGAAGAAGGCATGGCTGATAAGGATAACAATAAATCTCAGCAAAAATCATGTTAAGTCAGGATATTTCAGACAAAGGGCGGAGCTTCCCGACAACATCAGCATAAGCGATGAACGGGACGATGCGGTCGCTCTTGAGGAGGCTCTGAAACAGCTCAAGCCTGAATACCGCGGGGTGATACACCTCCATTATTATATGGGGTACACCGCTGCGGAAATAGGTGATATCCTGCACATAAGCACCACTGCAGTCACTACTCGTCTGCAGCGGGGCAGAGAAAAACTAAAAAAATACCTCGCAGATGAAAAGGAGAATGTTTATGAATAAGTATAACGAGATCATGTCGGAGATCGAAAGTGAAAGCGACCTGTCAGAGGATATCTCTGAGGTGGTTGCAAGAGCAAAAAAAATAAAAGACCGCCGCCGTCAGATAGGCACCGCCTGCATTGCACTGGCGGTAGTCCTTACAACATCGGTGGCAGCAGTGGCAGCGGCGCACAGTCCGGGCATAAAGGACGGTCTCCGCAGTATTGATATGACCTGAATTGGTTGCAATTAAGGGCAGAATGTGCTATACTAATAAAAATAGTAAGAGGAGGACTCGCTTTGAAGCTGCTTATGATACACGCATGGAATTCGGAGGAAACATCCTACAGAGGAAAATTCTCGAACCTGCTTTCCTATCCGTCCCTGACGCTGGCGGCGCTGTATCCTCTGATACCGGAGGGTGCCTTTGAAAAAATAGACGTTGTGGACGAAAACTCCCAGCGGGTGGACTACGACAGTGAGCATTATGATCTTATTATGATAACCTTTGAGACCTCCTCTGCATTTTCTGCCTACAGACACTGTGATGAGTTCAGAAAGCGGGGCTCCTATATCGTCTGCGGGGGATACCATGCAACTGCTCTTCCCGACGAGGTGGCAGAGCACTGCGATACTGTCATTATGGGTCCCGGGGAAATTTCCGTCCCCGAATTTATAGGCGACTTCATTGCAGGGACGCCCAAGCCCCGATACTGTAATTTCAATGTCTGTGCGGCGGAATTTCCCATACCCGCAAGAGATAAGATCACTAACAGAAAAAAGCTGAAAATACCTGCAATGACTGCAAACCGGGGCTGCGGAAATGTCTGCAAATACTGCTCCATGCGGACAATGTGGAAAAGCGATCCCCGTCCCATTGAAAATGTCATAAATGAGATACGCAGTCTTAAAACCAAGCTGCTGATTTTCTATGATCCTAATTTTTTTGCGGACAGGGAGTATGCAATGGCTCTTATGGAAGCAATGAAGCCACTGAAAATTCTGTGGGCGTCCAACGCAACTGCTGATTTCGGTTATGACCATGAGCTTATGCAGGCAGCCTATGAAAGCGGCTGCAGAGGCGTCCTTATCGGACTGGAGTCCCTTAATCAGAGTTCATTAAAAAGCGTGGGAAAGCGGTTCCGTGAGACGGACAAATACAAGGAGATCATCGACAACATACATAGTCACGGCATTGCTGTAAACGGCTGCTTTGTGCTGGGCTTTGACAGCGACACCGAGGAGGAGCTTCTCGCCCTCCCAGAGCGTGTGGACAGGCTTGGGCTGGACATATGCCGCTTTGCAGTCCTCACACCCTATCCGGGGACACGTCTTTTTACCGAATATGAACGGGACGGCAGGCTCACCACAAAGGACTGGAGCGTCTACAATCAGCACAATGCGGTGTTCCGTCCCACAAATATGACCGCGGAGCGTCTGAATGAAATTTACCGTCAGGTGTGGAAGGAAGCCTACAGCTGGAAAAGAGTCCTGCGCCGCACATTTACCTCTCCATGGAGAAAAAACGCCTATGTTTTTATCCTGCTGGGGGCAAATATCGGATTCAAATATCTCGGAATTGATAAGAAGTACAGATAATGAAAATTACATTTATAAGAGTTAATATGTTTGAGCGGGTAAGCTCGGACGCTATGAAGCCTATCCTGTTCGGGATAATAAAAAGTCTTACCCCCTCCGATTTTGAAATTGAATTTCTGGACGAGCGTGTCGAAAAGCTCCCCGAGAAAATAGACTCGGACATCATCGCTTTTTCCGTGGAGACCTACACCGCGAAGCGGGCATATATCCTTGCGAAAAAATACCGCACCGATAAAAATATCATTGTCATGGGTGGCTTCCATGCCAGTGTTATGCCGGAGGAAATGCTCCGTTATGCGGACACTGTCATTATAGGTGACGCCGAGGACACATGGGGAGATTTTTTGAATGACTGTCAGAATGGACGTCCCAAGGAAAGGTACTGTTCGAGCGAGTCTCTGCCGCTGCGTCCCGTGCCTGACTGTCCGGAGGTGTACCGTCATAAATATTACGGCATCGGAGTGTATCAGATATCCCGGGGATGCAAATTCAATTGTGATTTCTGCTCTATCAAGACCATGTATAAATGCGTCCGCCGCAAGCCTGCGGAGATGATAGCAGAGGAACTCAGACGGTCTAAGGAAAAAATAATTTTCTTCGTGGACGATAATTTATTTTATGACAGGGCGTCCGCTATGGAGCTTTTTAAAGTGATAGCCCCCCTGAAAAAGAAGTGGGCGTGTCAGATAAGCATGGACGCGGCAAGGGACGACCAGCTGCTCTCCGAAATGAAAAGGTCGGGGTGCATCCTTGTGCTTATGGGCTTCGAGAGCCTCAACGCCGAAAGTCTGAAGGAGATAAAAAAGTCTGCAAATGCGGCGTCTGACTATGAAAAGGTCATCGAGAACATCTACAGGCACGGTATGCTGATTTACGGCACATTTGTGATGGGTCTTGACGCGGACAAGCCCGATGTGTTTGAAAAGACCTATGATTTTGCGGTGAAAAATAATATCGCCGTGACAAATTTCAACGCCCTTATCCCTATGCCGGGGACGGGTGTCTATAAACGCATGGAGCAGGAAAACAGGCTTCTTTATAAAAAGTGGTGGCTGTCGGACAAATACCGTTACGGGGACACCGCTTATCTGCCGAAAAATATGTCTCCCGAGGAACTGCGGGACGGGTGCATGAAAATGCGGACGGATTTTTATTCTCTGCGGTGTATAATAAAACGTCTTTTCGGGAGCAGACACAACTGGACTCCTGAAAACCTGTTTGTGTTCCTGATGATAAATTTTATTTCCAGACGGGAGATACACAAGAAAAACGGCGAGCTGCTGGGAGGGATACTGAATGAAGCTGACACTGATAAAGCCTAATATCGGCAGACGGGAGCATAGTCTCTATGTTGACGAGGGACGTATGGAGCCTCTGCCGCTTGGCATCCTTGCAGCTCTTACGCCGGAGGACGTGGAGGTTGTGATGTACGATGACCGCATGGAGCCAATTCCCTATGACGAGCCCACCGATCTTGTCGCCATTACCGTGGAGACCTTCACTGCAAGACGGGCATACGAGATCAGCGCAGAGTACCGGAAGCGGGGCGTAAAGACCGTCATGGGCGGTATGCACGCAATGCTCATTCCCGACGAGGTGGCGGAGCACTGCGACTGCGTAATGATAGGGGACGCAGAGCCTGTCTGGAAGGATATGATAGAGGACTGCAAAAACGGCTGCCTGAAAGAAAAATATACCGCCGTTCAGCCGGTGTGTCCCCAGCAGGGGATAATTGCAAGACGGGACATTTTCGAGGGCAAGGGGTATCTTCCCATAACATTGCTGCAGTTTTCAAGAGGGTGCAGTCATAAGTGCAGCTTCTGTGCGTCCTCTGTTTATTTTGATGCCCACCATTACTGCCGTCCTGTGGACGAGGTAGTCAGGGAAATAAAATCCCAGAAAAGAAAATTATTATTTTTCGTTGACGACAATATTGTCTGCAACAGGGAGAAGGCAAAGGAGCTTTTCCGGGCTCTTATTCCTCTGAAAATTCACTGGGTAAGTCAGGGCAGTATGGATATGCTGCAGGACAGGGAGCTTATGGAGCTGATGGTTAAAAGCGGGTGTCTGGGTCTGGTTATCGGGTTTGAATCCATCTCTCCCGAGTGTATTTCCGATATGAACAAGGGTACCAACCGTAAGGGCTCTGCAAATATGTACGCCTCCGAGATAGAGCAGCTCCGACAGTGGGGCTTGCAGACATGGGCGGCTTTCACCGTGGGTCATGACGGCGACACGGTGGAGTCCATACGCGCCACCTGTGATTTCGCAATAAAGAACAAATTCACCTTTGCGGCGTTCAATATTTTAATGCCATATCCGAACACTCCCCTTTATGAAAAGATGAAAGCGGAGGGACGTCTGCTCTATGACGGGAAATGGTGGCTCCATGAGGATTACCGTTTCAATTATTCAAGCATCGTTCCGAAGAATATGACTGCGGACGAGCTGACGGAGATATCCTTTGACTGCCGGAGACGGTTCAACAGTCCCGGGTCTATTTTTACAAGGGCGTTTGAAATTCACACAAACATGAGGACTCCCTACAGATTTATGACATATCTTATTTACAATCCGCTGTTCCGCAAGGAAGTTTTTAAAAAGCAGGGACTGAGATTTGGTTTAGAATCTGATAATAAAGAATAATGGGTTTCCAAAGGGGCTGCGCTCCTTTGGCGGAGTCCAGAGGCAGCGCCTCTGGTGGGGTGTGGGGCAAAGCCCCGCATTGCGTCAGGAGCTCCGCAAGGGGTGAATTGAAAACAGTCCTGTGGACTGTTTTCAAGAGGGGAAGCCCTGCGATAGAGGGCTTCCCCTTACAAAAAAGAGGTTTTTGTTTATGAAAATATTCAAAACATATATCGTCAGTATTTTAATTCTTGCGGCAGCAACTGTTCTTAGTTGTTTTTTGCTGGCGGTTGATAAAATCGTACCTTTAATTATTCTCGCAGGAGATATTTTATCGTCAGTTTATTTTATAAAAAGCATGACGAAACTGGAAAAGATAAAAATATTTTTACTTATTTTAATTATGCCGTCCTTTTATTATACATTACTGATAATAAAATTGATAATAGACCTCAGCAGCGGTCCTATTCGTCCGTTTGGATAATATAAAAGGAGGAATTTATGAAAGGTCTTGTAAAGCCAATAGAAAAGTGTACCGAAAAAGAAATTTCCGCCATGTATGCTCTTATGACGGAGTTCTACGATAATATGGACGAAGACGTTTTCCGTCGGGATTTTTCAGATAAGGACTATTGTCTTGTCCTCTACGATGAAGAAACTTTAGTGGGATTCACTACCCAGAAAGTCATGTCCGTGACCGTGGACGGCAGGGAAATTCACGGTATGTTTTCCGGGGACACCATAATACATAAAGACCACTGGGGTGAGATAGAGCTGTTCAAGGTCTGGGCGAATTTCTGGTTCGACTACGCGGAGAAGTATGGGGAATTTTACTGGTTCCTTATCTGCAAGGGATATAAAACCTACAGGATACTGCCCGCTTTCTGGAAGGAGTTTTACCCTAACCGTCAGACGGATACTCCCGAGTATGAGCAGAAAATTATCAATGCTTATGCAAGCCTTTTATATCCGGAGGAATATAATCCGGATACGGGAGTTATCGAATACAAGCACGTAAAGGACAAGCTCCGTTCGGGGGTTGCGGACGTGGACTCCCACCGGATAAAAAATAAGGACATCGCTTTTTTCTGCAATGCAAATCCGGGACATACTGACGGCAACGACCTTGCCTGTCTTGCACGCATTGACAAGGGGTATCTGAAAAAGCGGGTGCCGGAGCTGTTGTTCAGATGAGCGTCCGGACATTAAATTATTTATGCCGTCTTTTGTACCGGGGCGAATACAAACGGTTCATGAAGCCATGCAGTGTGGAGTGGGTGCAAAATGAATACCTCCTTGATCTGCTCCGGAAAAATGCAGGGACGGTCTACGGGGAAAAATACGGCTTCTCCGAAATAAAAAGCTACGAGGATTTTGCGGAAAAAGTCCCCCTCACCGTTTATGAGGATTACGAGCCTTACATAAATGAAATTTCCGAGGGCAGGAAAAATGTCCTGACCGCAGAAGATGTGACTCTTTTGGAGCCTACCAGCGGGTCATCGGGCGGGAAAAAGCTTGTCCCCTACACAAAAGCATTGCAGAGGGAATTTCAGCGGGGGATACGTCCATGGCTTTATGACATCTACAAAAATGTGGAGGGCGTCTGTGACGGCATGAGCTACTGGTCGATCACTCCCGTGACCGACGGCAAGAGCTATACAAAGAGCGGCATCCCAATCGGTTTTGAGGAGGACACCGCCTATTTCGGACGGCTTGAACAGGCGGTGATGAAAAAGCTTTTTGCGGTGGACGGCTCTGTCAAATTTTCCGGGAGTATGGAGGACTTTTATTTTCAGACCGCTTCGCAGCTTCTTGCCTGCAAGTCTCTCACTCTTATATCCGTGTGGAATCCAACATTTCTGACAATACTCTGTGACTTTATCAGAGACAATATAAATGAGCTTGTGTCTCTGCTGACGGGTGACAGGCGGGAGCAGGTCATGGACGGTGCAAAAGAAAACCGGTTCGATATTATTTTTCCCGATCTGAAAATAATAAGCTGCTGGGCGGACGGCAGCGCCGCAGACGACATCGGGGAGATAAAAAAGCGCTTCCCGGAAGTGTATATCCAGCCAAAGGGCCTGCTTGCAACGGAGGGATTTTTCTCCTTTCCTCTGACGGGAGAAACCGGGTCAAGGCTCAGTATATATTCCCACTTTTTTGAGTTCAGGAGACTTTCCGATGGGGAGATAATCACGGCGGAAAAATTAACTCCCGGTGAGTATGAAATAATAGTCACTACCGGGGGAGGATTTTACAGATATCAGATAGGGGACATCGTGGAGGTAATTGAGGTATATCCCGACAGTCCCCCGCGGATAAAATTCCTGCGCAGGAGCGGCATTTCCTCCGATCTGTGCGGCGAAAAGCTGACGGAGGAGTTTGTCCGCAATGTCTGCAAAAAGCTTGGCATCACGGATCATTTCTGTCTCCTTGCTCCCGATGGGAAGGGGTACTGTTTTTATACAACAGCAGAGGGTATCACCGATGAAATTCTTGACGGTGCCCTCCGTGAAAGCTATCACTACAATTACTGCCGTCAGCTCGGACAGCTAAGACGAGCAGAGGTATGCAAAGTCAAAGGAGACCCGGCTAAAAAATATCTGGAACGGCTCACCTCTGAGGGCATGAGACTGGGGGATATCAAGCCTGCCTATCTCAGCAGAAAAACAGACTGGGGAAAATATTTTGAAAGGAAGTAACGCCATGCTTAAAATCGCTTTGCTTGCTCCCGCGGGAGCGATGCACAGATATTCGGGGAGCTTCGGGAAGTCACTGCACTATGCGCCGCTGACCCTCACCACCCTTGCGGCTCTCGTCCCCGAGGACGTGGAGGCAGACGTGGTGATATACGACGAGACCGCCGGGAAAATTCCTCTTGACATCGACGCGGAGCTTATCGGAATTACCTGCATTACGGGAACGGCTCCAAGATGCTATGCCTATGCGGACTATTTCCGCAAAAAGGGCAAGACCGTCTTTATGGGAGGGGTGCATCCGTCCATGATGCCGGAGGAAGCGGCAGAACACGCAGACGTGGTCTTTACCGGATTTTCCGAGCAGACCTTTCCCCAGTTTATCCACGACTACATAAAGGGAGAGCATAAAAAATTCTATCACCAGAACTGCGACTTTACAATGGACGGCAGACCAACTCCAAGGCGGGAGCTTCTTAATAAAAAGCGGTACATTACAATAAATACGGTGGAGGCTATCCGGGGATGCTGTCATACCTGCAGCTTCTGCGCCTATCCTGCGGCGTTTGGAAAGAGGGTGTACAAGCGTCCCGTCAATGAAGTATGCGCGGAGATAGAAGCCCTCCACACAAAGCACGTTCTTTTCCCGGACGTGAATTTGCTTACCGACAGGGACTATGCGCTGGAGCTTTTCAAAGCAATGATACCGTTAAAAGTGATATGGCTGGGTCTGGTGACGTCCTCTGTGGGAATTGATGATGAAATGATAACCGTCTTCCGTAAGAGCGGGTGCAAGGGTCTGCTTATCGGGTTCGAGTCCATTACACAGGAGTCCCAGCAGTTTATCCACAAGGGTGTCAACAAGGTGGAGAGCTATGTGGAGCTTATGAAGCGTCTCCACGACAACGGAATTTTGGTACAGGGCTGCTTTGCATTCGGCGGCGACGAGGAGGACGAGAGCGTCTTTGACCGCACCGTAGAAATGGTGGTGAAGGCAAAAATTGACCTTCCCCGTTATTCTATCCTGACTCCGTTTCCCAGGACGGAATATTACACTCAGCTTGAAAAGGAGGGGCGCATCGTGGAGCGGAACTGGGCAATGTACGATGTCCAGCACTGTGTGTACAAGCCCAAGCTGATGACAAAGGAGCAGCTTGAAGAGGGCACGGACAGAGCATGGCGGGACACCTACTCCACGGGGAATATCATGCAGCGTCTTGCGCCGTTCAGGCACAGTCCGTGGCTGTCAATACCCGTCAATTTAGGATATAAGGGCTACGCTGACAAGTGGCACAAATTCACCAAGGAAGTCATGTGCGACAATTCGGATATACCGGTATTATAAAATAAGGTGTTAAGCTATGTTAGACATAAAGCGTTTATTAAAAAATGAGTTGCTGATAAAAAATGGCTGGACTCCCGAACACAAAATAAATATAAGCGACATTTATGCGAAAATATATGATGGAAGTATAAATTCAAATTTGTTCCCGCAAGTTGCAATTGAAAAAATATTTCCAAAGGCATTTGAAATAATTGAGGTGTTAGAGGGAACGACAATAAAAAATTTACACACTGAACTTGGTTTAGGCGAAGATTTACATATAATAGAATTTGATTATTTCAATTATGATATTTCCAATAATAGTGAACTTGAAAAACTAAGCTCTGAAATTGGGAAGAGTATTCTTTTTTTAGGTATTGGATATGACATTATTGGTGATTGGTTAATTGACAGTGACGGGATTATCTACTTTTTAAATTCTATCAGAAAACAGTTACATCCGTTTTCGCTGAACATATATGATTTTCTTGAAAAAGATATATACAACCTGACAGACTTAAACAACGAATATATTTTGTAAATCTTCCCCCTGCACAAAACTTTTTCTTAGGAGCATGATCTTATTATGAAAATAACATTTATTCTCCCTGCCATCGGGAAAAAGCCGGGGCAGAAATACATCGGCACATGGAAAATGGAGCCGCTGACCATCGCCGTGCTGAAAGCTCTCACCCCTCCCGATATTGAGACGGAGCTTTTCGACGACCGCATTGAGCTTATTGACTACGAGACCAAAACAGACCTTGTATGCATCACCACCGAGACCTACACCGCAAAGAGGTGTTACCGCATTGCGGAGAAATTCCGGAGCCGGGGCATCCCTGTTGTGATGGGCGGGTACCATGTGACTATGTGTCCGGAGGAAGCGGCAGAGTACTGCGACAGCGTCATGGTGGGAAATGCGGAAACGGTCTGGAAGACCATGCTTGATGATGTGCGCAATAACCGTCTGCAAAAGATATATCATGGAGGTACGGCGGAGTATGACATCCAGCCGGACAAGAGCATTTTTACAGGCAAAAAATATCTGCCGGTTTCCCTTGTTGAAACGGGACGGGGATGTATCCACAACTGCGAGTTCTGCTCCATCTCAAAATTTTACTGCAGCAAATATTACTGCCGCTCTCATGACCTTGTGGCGGACGACATTAAAAATTCACCGCACAAATACTTCTTTTTGGTGGACGACAACCTTGTTGCAGACCATAAAAATGCCATGGTTCTTTTTGAAAAGATCGCCCCCCTCAATATAAAATGGGCAGGACAGGGAACGCTGTCCATGGCAAAAAATCCCGAGCTTTTAAAGGCTATGAAAAAAAGCGGCTGTGAAATTATCCTCATCGGATTTGAGAGCCTGAACAAGGAAAATCTGCAGCAGATGAACAAGTCCTTCAACTACGCTTTAGGGGAAAGGGACGAGCTTGTAAAGCGTGTCCATGACGCGGGTATCGGAATTTATGCGACGTTCGTTTTCGGCTATGACAACGACGATGAAAGCACCGTGCAGGACGCTCTTGAATTTGCAAAGAAGCACAATTTTTATACTGCGGCTTTTAATCATCTTCTGCCGTTTCCCAACACTGCGCTGTATAACCGTCTTAAGGAGAGCGACCGTCTCATTTACGACAAATGGTGGCTTGCGGACGGCTACCATTACGGGGAGCTGTCCTTCCGTCCGGAAAAAATTTCTGCGGAAAGGCTCAGTGAATTATGCCGTCTGGCAAGAAAAGAGTTTTCCGCTCCCAAGACCGTTTTAAGCAGGGGATTTGCTTCTCTGGGACGGACAAGTCCGCTTATGTGGGGACTGTTCTGGGGAATGAACCTCCGTCTTGGAGAGGAGATCGACCAGAAAATGTACGTCCCGATCGGAGAGAATCTTGATGAACTTCCTAAATGATCGTTATACCCTCCGTCTTGCTGACAGCGGGGACAACGAGGGTATCCGTCTTATTTTTGAAAGCGGCGGCTTTGACGGCGGGCTAAGCGTCCAGTATCTGCGGGGAGAAAGTCCCATGGAGTCCTTTCAGGCAGACGGGGAGGAAGCAAAGGTACTGGTCATCATTGACAACAATGAGCACCGCACAGCAGCAGTGGGCGGCTCGGTGATACGCAAGGAATATCTGAACGGCAAAATTGAGGACTGCGCCTATCTGACGGGACTGAAAGTCCATCCCGATTATCGGGGACGGATAAACTTTTTGACAAGGGCATATCAGCTTATGGGGGAGATACTCTCAGACTGCAGATGCGTCTACACCACCATTCTGGACGACAACACCCCCGTCATAAAAATGCTGGAGAAAAAGCGGCGCAATATGCCCGAGTACCGTTACCTCGGACACTACACCACCTACTGCTTCCATGGGGGTAAAAAAATACTGCCCCTCGAAAAAAATAACCGGGAGGGTTTTCAGAATTTACTGGATACTTATTTCTTGAAATTGAATTTTACACCTGCGGATACTGAATATCCGGGCCTTGGAGAAAAGGATTTTTACTGTGTCAGGGACGAACACGGAGAGATAACAGCCTGCTGCTTCGTTGGAGATCAGAGCAGGTACAAGCAGTATAAGATGTGCTCCTACGGAGGGGTCTACAAGCTGCTGTCAAAGCTTCCCACAAGGCTTGCAGGGTATCCTGCTTTTCCGAAGGCGGGGGAGGTCATAAAGCACGGGGCGGTGTCCTATCTTTATGTAAAAGACAATGACCCGGGGCTCTGCAGCCGGTTCCTGCGCTCCGTGGCGGCGGAGGCGGAGTTTTCCCTGCTTATATGGGGAGGGTTTGAAAGCCATCCTTTGTGTCCGGCTCTTGATAAAATGAAGACCGTCCGTTACGGAAGCAGGCTTTATGAAGTGGTCTGGGACAAGGCGTCGGGGGTCTCGGGTCAGATAGGCATGGAGGCAGCGGTGCTGTGAAATTAATGCCGAAGGGTATTGACATGATCGGATAAATCGGGTATAATATATATAGCAGCAGAGATGCTGTCAGAAAACATGAGTTTTCGGTCAGAGCCGACGAAACTTAACAGTCGTAGCGGCTTTGTGAAGTGATGAAGCAGCATTTCTGTTCCAAGGGGCAGTATGCTGTCAGCTTGATAAGGGTTGTACATTTACCACAACTTGGATAGGCTTTTGCCGAAAGAAAATGTTCAGGGAGCTTTGCCAAAAGCAGGGCTCCCTATTAATTTGGAGGATAAAATGGATAATAATGATTTGTTAAAAAGTCTGTCAGCATATAAAAAGCTGCTTGATGTGTCATATCATTTTGTTATTGGCAGGAAAAACCGATCTGTGGACATCAGGCTTTATTTTACTAAAAATAATTTTTTCCATTTATCAGGGCTGCAATATCTTGACGATCTGCCCGAGTTAAATAATGACAGAGAAAAAATCTTTAACAGGATAGAGTGTGACGAGGATTTTCAAGATCACATTTTAATGAGCAGAAATTATTTAAAAATCAAAGAAAGAATAAATTTTGTATCTTTACTGGAAAGCTTTTTAGACAGCAACAAAACAGTATTCAAATTTAATAACAGAACAAATACATTTTCATTGATAGAAGTCGATTATATACTTAAAAACAGCGATGAAATAAAAAATATGTATGTTTTTATTTCAAAAGACAACAAACGTCCCGATACATATTTCTGCCGTTCTGCATTTACGAGAGACAGATCACAAAAGGATTATGCAGAACAGCATATATCATATACTTTGCTGTACAAGGAAAAAACGGATCTGACTACGCATGAAAGTCAGGTTTTATATGTTTCACCGTCATATAAAAAAGAGTCTTATAAAAATAAACAGCATACTGATGAATGATCGGATTTTACTATATATTTTGTCAAAACTGTTGACTTTGCGGAAAAAATCTGCTATAATATTATCACCTGATATTTTATTTTCCATGAAAGAAGGCTTATTATGGCAGAAATAAAAATCGCTTCAAAAGGCATGGCTTCAGAGAAAATGGTCAAAATACATATTATTTTTGTTGCTTGTGTTTCCGTTGCCTTTGGTATTCTGAATATGGCAACAGGATTTCTCTTTGTAGGTGCTATGATCGCAGTTGTGGGTCTGGGAGCCTCGGGTATAACTGTATATCTGAAGGATAAAACCAACACTACTACAAGGGGTACTCTTCTTTCAATAGTTCAGCTGCTTATAATAATCGTAATGTCTATAGTGAAGCATGAGATGCATACCGTATTTCCTCTTATGGTAGCATCTATGGCTATGTCAGGAATTTATTTTGACAGAAAAAACATCTATATCCATTGGGTATGTATGAATATTCCCTCTATTGTTGGAATTTTCCTTAATGACTTTATCTACGGCGGCGCAGATATGAGTCAGATATTAAAGGGCTTGCTGGGAATAAATGTGGGTGCAGCTATCATACTTTATCTGGTAAACTGCAGTCTGGGATTCATAAATAAAGCCAACTATGCAAACAATGAAACGGAGGATCTGCTTGACGAGGTCCAGAAAAAGGTGGACGAAAGCAACAAGATGATGGACCGCCAGCTGCAGATAGTGGACAACATTGCAGAGATATCTGAACAGGTGACAGGCAATTCAAATCTTATGCTGGAGATCGCCGACAGGATAAGCAGCGCTTCCGAGGAGCAGGAGCAGTCCATCGTGGGCATCACCGAAAGTGTGGATGAAATATCCGCAGAGATCTCAAAGGGTCTTGATGAAGCGGAACACGCCGCGGCTGCTGCCAGAAAGAGCACAGATATCGTTCATGAAAGCAACATGGAAATGCAGAATATGCTGGAGGCAATGGCTGAGATCACAGAGTCCTCACGCAAGATTGAGGGTATTATCAATACTATCGAGGATATAGCGTTCCAGACAAATATTCTTGCTCTTAACGCAGCTATCGAGGCTGCCCGTGCAGGTATAGCAGGAAAAGGCTTCGCAGTAGTTGCGGATGAGGTAAGAAATCTTGCTAACCAGAGCGGTGAAGCAGTAAAGCACTCCTCTATCCTTATACAGTCCTCCATCGAGGCGGTAGGAAAGGGTACTTCTCTTGCGGAAAAGGTCGCTGAAAAGATGAGCGGAGTAATTGAGACCTCCGAGAACAGCGTTGCATACGCCAGCGGTATAGCAGAGCTTACAGAGCGTCAGACTCAGTCTATAGAGGCCGTAAAGGCACAGCTTGAGCAGATCTCTCAGGTCATCAGCCAGAACGCACAGACTGCTGTGGAAAGCACCGATATTGCACGTTCTGTTGCTGATACGGCTACTAAGATGAATGTTGTTGCAAACCAGCTCAGAACATTAAGTCAGAAGAAAATGAAAACCTGATAAAAATAATCAGGTCCGATAAAAAATCAAGCTGCCCTACAGGTCATCAGACCTTTGCAGGGCAGCTTTTTATTTGGGCATTGCTTATTGCTTTTTCCTTATACGGACCTTTACCTTCTGAGCGTGGTGAGGCATGGGCGGTCTTGTCTTTTCAGGAATTCTGGCAGCTACCTTCGCATCATTTTCATATGCCTCCCTGATAAATGCCGCTTGGGAATCCACAGGCTCGCTTCCCTCGCTGCCGAAGTGAGAGTAGGACCCGTCGGGGAGCATTTTACGAGCCTTAACGTTGTCGCTTGTGATAACATCAAAAATATGCATGATGCGCTCCCGCACATGAGGGTCGTAGATAGGCACTGCGATCTCCACACGCCGGATGGTGTTCCGGGTCATGAAGTCGGCGGAGCTGATATATATTTTCCTGTTTTCTCCCGCTCCGAAAATGTATATGCGGCTGTGTTCAAGATACCGTCCTACTATGCTGGTGATCTCAATGTTTTCCGTGGCTCCTTCCACTCCTGCAATAAGACAGCATATGCCTCTTATGACCATGCGGATCTTTACTCCCTTTTGGGATGCCTCCACTAATTTGTCGATAAGATCCTTGTCGGTAATGGAATTGAGCTTCAGTCCGATGTAGGCTTCCTCGCCTCTTTCCGCTGCGGCGATCTCAGCGTCGATCATTTCTATGATACGGTTCTGGAGACAAAGGGGAGCGGCTAAAAGATGAGCAGTATGCTCAACGAGGGTGTTTGTTGCAAGAGCGTTGAATACCATGGACGCCTCCGCGCCTATGTCCTGATTTGCAGTCATAAGGCTGAGATCGGTATAGAGGGTGGAGGTTTTTTCGTTGTAGTTTCCTGTGCCGATCTGAGTGATGTACTGTATCTTTCCGCTGCCGGTCTTACGTGTTATGAGCAGCAGCTTTGAGTGTACCTTGATGCTCTCGGGACCGTAGATAACATTGCATCCCGCTCTTTCAAGACGCTGGGACCAGCCGATGTTGTTTTCCTCGTCGAATCTTGCACGGAGCTCAACAAGCACCAGCACGTCCTTGCCGTTTTCGGCAGCGGTAATAAGAGCATCCACCACCTTGGAGTCGGAAGCAACACGGTAGAGGGTTATTTTTATTGACACCACGGCAGGGTCGTGGGCAGCCTCCACAAGAAGTCTCAGGAAAGGCTTTATGGATTCAAACGGATAGGAAAGAAGAATGTCCCGCTTTGCGATCTGGGGTATCATGCGCTCCTCCCTGATGACCTCGATCGAGCGCTGGGGGTCTGCTCTGCCGTAGAAAAGAAGAGGCAGACGCTCCTCCAGACGGCTGCGGAGGGGATACACAAAGGAAAGGTCAAGAGGGGTCTTGAGCCGGAAGATCTGCTCCTGCTTAAGCTCCAGCTTTTCACAGAGGTATGCTACCGCATCAGCGCCAAGCTTGCGGGAAAGTTCCATACGTACAGGAGAGAGCTTCTTCCGCTTTTTGAGAAGCTCGGACATCATGTCACGCAGGTCAACGTCATGGTCGTAGAGAGCCTCCTCCATGTCTATGTCTGCATTTCTTGTTATGCGCATAAGGGATTTGTCCAGAATTTTATAATTTTCAAATATCAGGGGCATATAGTGGAGGATAAGATCCTCTACAAGCATGAACCGGTTTTTTGAGCCGGGCAGGAAAATTATTCTTGAAAATGCACCGCTTGCGGGAACGAAGGCAAGCTTTACAGAGGACTTTGATTCAATGTGTGCGACAGCATATATCTCCTTGTTTTTCAGAAAGGGGAAGGGGTGCTTTTTATCAATGATCTGGGGGGAGATAAGCGGCTGTATCTCGGAGGTGAAATACACCTTCAGATAGCCCTCCTCCTGCTGATCCAGCTGCTTGAAATTCACCTGTTCAACGCCGTGCTTTTCAAGCTCTGCCATGATGCCTCTGTATGTTTCGTCACGGACAGTGAAAAGCTCTGCAGTGCGCTTGAAGATGGCGTCAAGCTGCTCCTTGCAGGTCATATTTGTCTTGTTGTCCTTTGCGTGGTCATCAACAAGGATACGGTCGTAAAGTGAGCCTACCCGCACCATAAAAAATTCGTCAAGGTTGGACTGAAAGATAGCTGCGAACATGAGTCTTTCGCAAAGGGGAACGGTCTTGTCGCCTGCTTCCTCCAGCACTCTTTCGTTGAATTTAAGCCATGACAGCTCTCTGTTGTCGTAATATTGTTCCATAAATAAGAGACCTCCGTTAAATGCTGCTCTGAGCATAATATACTAATTATATTATATTTCCATAAGAAAAAAAAGTCAAGTATTGATGGAAAAATATCGTTTTACCTATTGACATTTGGAAAATGATATAGTATAATGTATATATTGTATATATACAATTTAGGGGAGTCATTAAAATGGATATCATTCTAAGCAATTCGAGCGGCGAACCGATCTACAGCCAGATATCCGCCCAGATCAAGCAGATGATACTGGACGGCACATTAAAGGAGGGGGACGCCCTTCCCTCAATGCGGAATCTTGCCATGCAGTTAAGGATCAGCGTAATTACAACGAAACGTGCTTATGAGGATCTTGAACGGGAGGGCTTTATCGAGTCCTACACCGGAAAGGGCAGCTTTGTAAAAGCGCAGAACAAGGAGCTGTTCCGGGAGGAGCAGCTGAAACAGATCGAGGAGCTTCTGTCGGAAGCGTGTGAAAAGTCCAGACTCTGCGGACTGGAGCTTTCCGAGCTGAAAGAAATTCTGGAGATAATGTACAATGGAGGAGACGGCAATGACTGATTATGCAAATGCAGTGGAGATCAGGGATCTTACAAAAAAATACGACGGCTTTACACTGGACAGCATAAGCTTCAATGTCCCCAAGGGGAGCATCATGGGCTTTATCGGACAGAACGGCGCAGGAAAAACCACCACCATGCGCGCTATGCTTAACATAATAAAAAAAGACGGGGGCACCGTCAGTATGCTTGGCATGGACAATATTGAAAACGAGATCGCCATCAAGGAGCGTATCGCTGTTGTTTTTGACGAGCTTCCATTTCACGATATTTTTAACGCCGACCAGATGGCAAGGATTTTGTCCGGGGTGTATTCAAAATGGGACAACGAGGTCTATTCCCAGTATCTTGACCGTCTTGCGCTTCCCCGAAAGAAAAAGATAGGACAGTTTTCAAAGGGCATGAAAATGAAGCTGCAGATAGCCTGCGCTCTTTCCCACGGCGCGGAGCTTCTTGTAATGGACGAGGCCACAACAGGTCTTGACCCGGTAGTCCGCAGCGAGATACTGGACATCTTTCTTGAATATTTACAGGACGAGAACCACAGCATTTTAATGTCCTCCCATATAACCAGCGACCTTGAAAAAGTCGCCGACAGCGTCACCTTTATCGACAGGGGAAAAATTCTCATCTCCGGATACAAGGACGAAATTCTCGAACAGCACGGCATCATCAAATGCGGCAAGTCCGACTATAAAGAGATAGACCCTGCGGATATTATCAGCGCCCGTCTTAACGATTTCGGAGCGGAGGTCATGGTGTCCGACAGAGAAGCTATCAGCAAAAAATATTCGGGACTTGTCATCGACCCTGCCACCCTTGAAGATATAATGGTCTACTATGTGAACCGTACAAAAAAGGAGTGGTCATAATATGGGCAGTCTTATCTATCGGGAGCTTTATATCGCCCGGAAATTCTACATAACGAACATTCTCGTAGTTCTGCTTTTTATACTGTTGTGCAGTCTGGTCAGACTCAGTATGCTTTACGGAAATCTTGCTGTGCTTGATGAAGAAAGTCATGGGTTTATTAACACCATCACATACTATGTCTTCACCTACTTAGTCGCATACGGGGCATTTTCAATACTGGACGACCCGGGAGTGATTCAGTCCGACTACCGCAGCAACTGGCGTATATTTGCCTATTCCCTGCCTGTTACTCCCGCAAAAAGAGTCCTTGTAAAATACATCATAAAGCTGGGAGCCTTCTGCGCGGCAATGCTGCTGTCGGTAATAAACGGCTGTATAGTTGCTGCTTTTGCGGGACGGTCATTCGGCACAGAGCAGATATTTAATTTTTTCCTGCTGGTGAATTTCTGGCTCATCGTAGATGTGCTGCGTGCGCCTATGATGCTCAGGGCAAGGTCTGAAAAGGAATTTCAGGTGTCCGGCATGGCGGGATATTTTATAGTTATAGCGGCTATAATGCTTCCTATTATGGCAAAAATGACGGCTATCGGAGCTGAAGTGGCTATGGCGACAGAGGCAGACGATCTTGACTCTGACCAGCAGCTGACTATGCTTCAGGAACGGTTGATGGATTTTTTAAAAGAAATTCATGATAAGGTGCTGGTATGGATGCCCCTGCTTACGATAGTGATATTAGCAGTGGGATTTTTCGTATGCATTCAGATGTTAAAGAGGAGGGAGAGCTGATGAACGGATTATTATACAAGGAATTCCGTCAGAACAGGTTCATGCTTCTTATTGGCTGCGGGATAGCTCTCGTCCTGCTTATCATGCCAATAAAAGCAGTGATAGACGAACCGGAAAGCACTATCCTTCTGTACAAAGCAGCCTTTACGGCGGCAGTATTTTTCCTGACCGGCGCAATACAGCAGATATTTTTCCAGAGCGATGAGCAGAAAAAATGGGCGTACTTTGTTTCCGCCACACCCAAAAGCGTAAGCGGGATGCTCTGGACAAAATATACCGTGGTTTTTATGACCTCGGGAATATGCTTTATTTACTGCTTTATCGCTGACTGCGCTCTCTGCATTTTTGCAGAGGACAGCATGGTCGCGCAGATCGCTGTTCAGCTGATATACATACAGCTTTTCCTGAGGGCAATTGAGATACCCTTCTGGGTGAGGTTCGGCACAAAAAGGGGAAACATGGTCAAGGCGTTTTTTGTGCTTGTGATAATTTTTGCCGTCATACTTTACCTTTTGTTCGGAGACCTGTCAATATTCAGAGCGGGTCTTATGGACAGACTGTACCGGATGCTCACCGATTTTATGGAGGGCAATGTTCCCGACTGGGTGTTTTTAGTGCAGGGGATATTCCCCTTTGCTGCTGCGGCTCTGTATTATCTTTCTTACAAAATATCCTGCAGGCTCTATCTGAAAGGAGTTGAGGAATTTGACAAATAAAAAAGCGGAAATAAAGCGTATCCTGATATTTGTTTTTATTGCATTTGTAATCACATGGATACCTGAAATTATTATGACTAAGACCGTTGGCTTTGAAGAGTATTTTTTCTCACCGAAATATACGATCATAACTTTGTATACCATGCTTACGCCCGCTATCGCAAACGTTCTCACCCGTCTTATTACAAAGGAAGGCTGGGCAGAAAGCTATCTTCACCTGCATCTGCAGAAGAACGTAAAATACTATCTGTTTGCAGCATTTTTTCCCGCGGTGGGAAGCATCATAGGCGGAATGCTTGTAAGTATTTTCTTCGGGAGGCTTGACTTCGGGGCAAGCTTTGAAGAGTACTCTCCCATGTTCATGGTCGGAGCTTCACTGACTTTGATAAGTGCGGCACTTCCACAGGCGTTTTACTGCTTCGGCGAGGAATTCGGCTGGAGAGCCTATCTTTATCCTAAGCTGGAAAAGCTTGTAGGTGTTCCCGGAGCAGTTATCATCGGAGGCATCATCTGGGGAGTATGGCACGCTCCACTCACCGTTGTGGGACACAATTTCGGAACGGACTATTGGGGCTTCCCATGGCTTGGCGTCATACTGATGTGTCTGTTCTGCATATTCATCGGAGCGGTGCTGATGTGGCTGACAAAGAAAACAGGCTCGGTATATCCTGCGGCTATTGCCCACGCTGTCAATAACGGTGCAAATCTTACGCCGCTGTTCGCAAATGACTATCCGGAGAATACGGAAGGCTCCTGGCTTTTTATGGTGATATTTATACCCACATTTATTCTTGGTGCGGTGATCTTTATTTTAATGCTCCGTCAAAGCAAAAAAACATCCCCGGTCGATTGATCGGGGATGTTTTTCAATTCACCTTCAAAGCGGACACTCCGCTGTATTTCAGTCTGCGGACAAGCAGGGTAAGTATCGCAAGCACTGCTGCAAAGGCAAACTCTATGACAAGAAATTCCGTCAGCTGCGCAGAGTCAAAAGCGTCTATTCCTGCAAGCATATTGTTGGCTCTGACATACCAGTATGCGGGAAGAAATCTTGCTGCTGCAAGGACGCCGTCACTGAGTATGGACTGATCAACAAAAATTCCGCACATGAAGCTCATGCCAAGTCCTATCACCTGAGTAATTAGATTCACGATATTCTGACTTGGACTGAGAGTGGAGATAAATATCGCAATAGACGCTGCCACAAGTGCAAATATAAAGCTGTTTAACACCGCGAGCCACGCTTTTCCCTGATAGATACCCCCGTACATAAATGCTCCCGTCGCAACAAATATCACCCATACCAGAAGAACGAAAATACCGCTGCCTGCAAATATCTGGAGTGTATGTGCAGCGGGCTTCACGCAGGAGCAGTTTGTGCGGAAGCGGATGTCATTCCTGTTTATAGCCAGAAGCGCAGGACAGAGAGCATTTATCAGCACCGAGATAAGCACATAGGGCATATATCTGAAATAGGATGAAAATCTGATAGGATAATCTGCGCTTCCCACATCCTCAAAGCTTGCCGTCCGTACTTCTGTTTCCTGTGAAAGAGCCTTCTCTGCTTTTTCTATTGCGGAAGAAATATCTTCTCCTCCTGCAATATATGCTCTGACGGAGCTTACATACTCGTTAAGGAACTGTCCTATAAAGACTTCGGCGTAGCTGTCGTGCATATGATAGTTTCCGAAAAGCTCATCGGTGTCCCCGGACGCAAGCTTTTCAGCGTAGCCCTCGTTTATAATAAGCACGTAATTTGCCCGGGCGTAGTAAAGAGCGTCAATGACAGCGTCTCTGTCATTTTCCAGCTGAACGATATTCTGGCGCTGTCCGATAAGATCAGTCAGCGCTCTGCTTTCGGAGGTGTTGTCCTCATCAAAAATACATATATCTATTTTTGTCTGCTGCGCAAACATTTCCGATGATGTGCTTGATGTCGCCATTGGTATGGATATCCCCAGAAACACGCCTACATATATCATTGCAACGCCCATTTTGCTTCTGATTATCTTCATGAATGTTTTAAAGACTTGCATACTTTTTCCTCCTTGAAAGAACGAATCCAAGCAGTACAAAAATTGCCGATATTATAAGCATGGAGATGATCTTTACGGTAAATCTTTCATAGTCGTTATAGATGTTCAGACAGTAAAGGCTGTCTGATATAACAGCGGCAGGATTTATGTCATTGACCCACGGTGCTTTTTCCGCTATCAGCATTTTTATATTTCCCACCATAAGACCGCTTAAAAAGCAGCAGGACATTGAAACTGCCATGGATATACCCAATTTGACTCCATAGTTCATATTTCCTATAGAGCCCACGAAAAAGCCCATAGAGACTCCGGTCATGCCGCCGATGACAGCTGCAAGATATACAAGAGGGAGCTTGCTGCCCAGATCGATCTGCAGCACAAATTCAACAAAGGTGACGCATATTATCATGCATACCGCCTGTACAAGATAGCTTCCCAGAAGACTTGCGGCAAGGCTTATTGATTTTGGAGTGGGGGAACAGTTCTTTCTTGCTCCCAGAGCCGAAAGATTTGCCTGATTTCCGATAGTGATGTGGAGACCGGTAATTGTGCCGTACAGTGCCACCATAGCGATAAGATTATAAAAGTACTGTGCAAAATTATCGGTGTTTCCGTCGGTGAGAGGAATTTGCTTTATTATATCTGTTTCCTCTGACATGGCGGAAACAACATCCGAAATTTTAAAAGGGTTTTTCTCTATAGTATCCTTTATTATCTTTTCCTGAGTGGTGTACTGCTCTACAAAGGAAATAAGAATCGTCTCTTCGATTCCCTCTCCGGCGACGGTGACGGACAGCTTGTCGTCCACATAAATTATTCCTGTAACGTCTCCGTTTTTAAGAAGCTCAAGAGCCTTTTCCTCGTCGGTGTATGTGACGCTTAAAAGGGGCTCGTCTGCGTCCTCTATCGAGTCAATGACGGAGCGGAAAATTTCGTTTTCCTTGATCTCCACAACAGCGGCAGGGACGGTAGAAAACTGAGTGGTCTTTTCATAGATGCCGTCAAAGGCAATTTTGAAAAACGTCCCCAGAACAAGGGGAAATATCATGAGCCAGAAAATAAGCTCCTTTGCCCTGAGTCCTGTTTTTATTTCGTATTTCAGGTTGTGCAGAAACATATTTATTCCTCCTTATCACGGAGCGCCTTGCCGGTGATCTCAAGGAACACATCGTTGAGGGTGGGAAGCTCGGAATAAACTCTGCCGAAGCTGATGTCGTTTTTCTGCAAAAAGTCCAGTATCCTTATAAGATTGTGCTTTCCGCCGGAGCAGTAAACGGTGAGCTTTTCGCCGTCGTACTCCGTATTATAAACATGGGAAAGCGAAGAGATCTCTTCAAGATTTTTATCCGAAAGCCCCAGGACTTCGATGTGGACCGTCTCGGTATTTTTTATCATTCTTTTCAGTTCGTCCTTGGTGCCCTCGGCGATCTTTTTGCCCTTGTCCATGATGGCGATGCGGG
>JAFLUI010000059.1:3278-17490 GCA_022508825.1 Oscillospiraceae bacterium | reverse complement strand
TTCCAGTTGTTTGCCCAGTCCTCCTCACGGACGCTGTCCAGCTCTACTGCAAGACGTCCGAAGGCGTCCTCGGTGTCCCGTCCTTTGAGAGCGGTCATTTCCGAGCGTACCATAGAAAGCATATCCGCTCCCTGGGAGTTGTCCGGAAGATAGACTGTAACGCAGGTCTCGCAGTCCTTAAGGTTCATAAGGTCGTCGTCGATGTAGTCCCAGTTGCCGGTTTTGTTGTTCAGGAACTCCTCGAAATCCTTGGAGTCCCTTATTTCAAAGCCTGTCACGCCGATGCCAAGCAGACATCCGCAGACCGGGTCTATTCCCTCAGTTGTGGTAAAAATGTTGACTTTAGTCCAGTTCATATTAATGATCCTTTCGGCAGATATTTTTAAACATACATATTTATTTTACACCATTTTGAGGGGATTTTCAAGTAAAAATTGTAAACAAGGCGGAGCTTTGCGTATCTATTCCCTGAAATCCAATAATTTATATGGTTCTATATTCAATGCCTTTGATATACAGAAAATTGCTTCTAAAGACACATTGTGTATTATATTTGGCGCTTCGATGGAGCTTATATGTGACCGGCTCAGCCCGGATATTTCTGCAAGCTCCTCCTGAGTATAACCCTGAAGCTTACGGTAATATGCTATATTTAACCCAAGCTGAATATATTTAAACTCGTTTTCCTTTGAAATTTTCATAGTTTTTGACATATTATCACCCTCCGATATATATAATTTTAACAAATTTCAGCACAATGCAACATTTTTTAACAAAAAGCTATTGCTTTTTATTAGTGAGCAATATATAATATGATTATGATATTGCTCTCTGATAGTATATATCAGTTTGAGTGTCAAAATTAAAAGATTTTAGGGGTGGTAATATGTTAAATTACATTTGAATAATGGGAATCAACTATAAAAATTATAATGGAGGATTTTGAAATGGATTATAATAATAAGTCAAAAATTAGTATTACAATTCTTGTGGCAGTTGTGTTATTTGTTGTTATTATGGTATTTGTGTCTGATTCGCCAACTTCATCAAGCTCTTCAACTTCATCAAGCTCATCAAGTTCATCTAAATCATTAAGCAAACCAACCTGTGGATTTAAATATTCAGACGGTTCGGTTTGCGGTTTAAAAACTAACAAGTATGACGGATTATGTGATTATCATTTTGAACAGCTCGATAGCATCTACAATGATTTGGTAGGGTAACTAAGATTCTTATCAGGTGGCTGCCCTCTATATAAATCAAATCTATTATTACAGGAGGTAAATTTATATGGCAAATGTATTGAGAGACTGTACTTGCGGAAAAGGACATTGGGAGGAGATCGCTGATACCGGACTGCAATCCAGCGGATACAGCTTTAAAAAGGGTATAGTAGGTACCGCAGTATTCGGTCCAATTGGTGCAGTAGCCGGTATCGGAGGAAAGAAAACACGTACAGTAACATATCAATGTTCAAATTGCGGTAAAATTACAACAGTAATGTATGACAAAAAAGGTAATTATGTTTGATAACAACAAGTAGTTTTCCTTAAAAATAAAAATACCTTCGATGGAAAAATCCATTGAAGGTATTTTTATATGTGCCTGTGGAGTTTTACATTATATTTGCAGTATATTCGACGCTATTAAAAATAAGATCAGTGGCGTTATTGACATACTCTGAAATTTCCGCAGAGTTATTTAATGTCCCTCAATATTATCTGAAAATGGAGCAGAAGTACACAGATAGAATTTAAATCCGGTATCGGTTTCGGTTATATGGCAATACCATTCATTAAATTCATAATACTTCGCCATACAGTTCCGGATCTCGTCTAAAGATTTCCCGGAAGAAAATGTGACAACTGACAATGAATCCACATGGTTTCCCGTACCGGAGGTATTGCCCGTTTCTGAATAACTGTCCAGAATTTTTATATCTGAAATAGTGTCTGTCAGATGCTGTTCCAGCTTTCTTGTCTGCATATTGGTAGAAATATGATTGACACACATTCCGAATATATTGAATACAATTATCAGCCCGATCAGAATGAACGGCAGAGATACGATTCCTATTGCGATGCACTTAAGATATTTCATCATATCATCCTTTTTTAAGTCATTTATCTATATATGCAGAATATTCGATGCAATAGTAAAATAAATAAACAGCGAGCAGGAGTCCACAACTGTGGTAATAAGAGGCGTTGCCATGATGGCAGGGTCAAGCTTCAGCGCCTTTGCCCCCATAGGAAGCATGGCTCCCACAAGCTTTGCCATAACAACTGTACCGATAAGAGAAAAAGCTATAACAAGAGCAAGTCTCAGATCTCTGCCGTATACAAAATACACACGCAGTCCGTTTACAACGGCAAGGGTCACGGCACATATCAGGGCGATCCTGACCTCCTTGAATACCACCTTGAAAAAGTCCTTCAGGTGTATATCCTCGATAGCCATTCCGCGGATAATAAGGGTGGAGCTCTGGGAGCCGCAGTTTCCTCCTGTACCCATTACCATCGGCATGAAGGACACCAGCATGGGGACAAGCGCTATCTGCGCCTCAAATCTTGAGGATATCCATCCTGTCAGAGTTGCTGAAAGCATGAGGATAAGCAGCCAGGGGATACGGCTTTTGGCATGAGCAAGGACGGATGTCCTGAAATAGCTGTCGTCCGCGGGGACAACCGCTGCCATTTTTGCAAAGTCCTCGGTGTTCTCCTCCTGCAGGACGTCCATAGCGTCGTCGAATGTCACGATGCCGACAATACGGTTTTCGTTGTCCACTACCGGGATGGCTGCAAAGTCGTATTTTGACAGTGTTCTTGCTACCTGTTCACGGTCGTCGTGAGTATTAACGGAGATGACGTTGCTTTCCATGATCTCTTCAACGAGAGTATCGGCATCGGCAACCAGCATATCAAGCACGGTGACGACACCTACAAGCCTGCGGTCGGGGGCAATGACATAACAGGTGTAGACAGTCTCCTTCACAAGACCGATCTTCCGTATCCGCTCAAAGGCTTCCGCAACTGTTATCTCTCCGTGCAGATAGACAAACTCCGTGGTCATTACCGAGCCGGCACTGTCCTTTGGATAGTTAAGTATCTGGTTTATCTGCTTTCTTGTTTCGCTGTCGGTGTTTTTAAGGATACGGGACACGATGTTTGCAGGCATTTCCTCGATGATGTCGACGGTATCGTCCAGATAAAGCTCGTCGATGACGTACCGGAGCTCTTTATCGGAAAATGCGTTGATAAGCACCATCTGCTTGTCGCTGTCCATATAGGTGAATGCCTCTGCTGCAAGCTCCTTGGGAAGTATGCGGTAGAGCATGATGAGATTTTTTTCGTCAAGCACGTCGCCGCCGTACATTTCCTCTACAAGTATGGCGATATCCGCAGGATTCATCTCCTGCAGTCCGGATTTGAGCTGAAAAAACTTTTTATTTCCCAGCAGCTCGAGAGCGGTTTCCTTATCCACAATGTCCCCTCCTTTTTACACAGCATACTCCTATATTATACACAATTTTTCGAATAATGTCAATGAAATTTTCCTGTCAGTATAATTACAAGCATACATACAAGATTTTTCATTATTTTTTACAAAAATCCCCTTGACAGAAGCTGCTTTTTATTGTAGAATATACATATATGACAGCAGGGTCTGTCTCTTGATAAAGTAAATAATTTTAAAAATTTAAGGAGGATATCAACAATGAGCGAATTTTTCAAAGGCATCGGCAAGATCCCGTTTGAGGGCAAGGGCAGCACAAACCCTCTTGCTTTCAAGTATTACAACCCCGACGAGGTGGTTGCAGGCAAGACAATGAGGGAACAGCTTAAGTTTGCCCTTTCATGGTGGCACACCATGGGCGGAGACGGCACCGATATGTTCGGTGTGGGCACCGCTGACAAGAGCTGGGGTGAGTCCGACTCCGTGGCAAGAGCAAAGGCAAAGGTGGACGCTGCTTTCGAGATCATGGATAAGCTCTCCATCGACTATTTCTGCTTCCATGACCGTGACCTTTCTCCCGAATACGGCAGTCTTGCTGAGACTAACGCAAAGCTGGACGAGATCACCGATTACATAGCTGAAAAAATGAAGGCAGACCCATCCAAGAAATGTCTCTGGGGTACTGCAAAGTGCTTCGACCACCCCCGTTATATGCACGGTGCGGGAACCTCTCCCTCTGCGGACGTTTTCGCTTACGCTGCTGCACAGATCAAGAAGGCTGTTGAGGCTACTGTAAAGCTTGGCGGCAACGGATACGTTTTCTGGGGCGGCCGCGAGGGTTATGAGACTCTCCTTAATACAAATATGGGTCTGGAGCTTGACAATATGGCTCGTCTTATGAAGATGACTGTTGACTACGCTCGCTCAATCGGCTACAAGGGAGATTTCTACATCGAGCCTAAGCCCAAGGAGCCCACAAAGCACCAGTATGATTTCGATACAGCAACAGTTATTGGTTTCCTCCGCAAGTACGGTCTGGACAAGGACTTCAAAATGAACATCGAGGCTAACCATGCAACACTTGCAATGCACACCTTCCAGCATGAGTTACGAGTTGCAAGGGACAACGGGGTGTTCGGTTCCATCGACGCTAACCAGGGCGATACCCTCCTTGGCTGGGATACCGACCAGTTCCCTACAAACGTTTACGAAGCTGCTCTTTGTATGTATGAAGTGCTGAAGGCAGGGGGCTTCACAAACGGAGGTCTGAACTTCGACTCCAAGGCTCGCCGCGGCTCCTACACTCCCGAGGATATCTTCCACAGCTACATTGCGGGTATGGATACATTTGCTCTGGGTCTTAAGATCGCTGACAAGCTGATCTCCGACGGCAGACTTGACAAGTTCGTTGCTGACCGCTACGCTTCATGGAACACAGGCATAGGCGCAGACATCATTTCCGGCAAGGCAACTCTTGCTGACCTTGAAAAGTATGCTCTTGACAAGGGAGAGGTAACAGCTTCCCTTACAAGCGGCAGACAGGAAATGCTTGAGTCTATTCTCAACAACATTATGTTTAATCTTTAATTATAAGTTTTCTGCCCCCTGTGAAAACGGGGGCAGAATTTTAAATATCCGAAAAATATATTTATCCGGATTGGGGAGGGGTAAAAATGAAAAAAACTTTTTCATTTTTATTTGCAATGGTAATATCAATTTCTTCACTTACTGCAGTATCCTATGCTGATTGCTGGAAGAAAACCGACAGTGGGTATGTTTATGAGTACAGCGATGGAACAACAGCTGAAAAAGGCTGGCTGACAGTTGACGGAAACAAATATTATATCCGGGCGGACGGTACACGGAAGACAGGCTGGGGGACAACGTCAAACGGAACAAAATATTACTTTTGCAAAGACGGTACAGCAGCCTGCAGCAAGCAGCTGAAGTTCTCTGACGGAAGCAGGTATTATTTTGATGAAGAAGGAAAAATGGCTGTGGATCATTGCCTGAAAAAGGGGAAGAAGCATTACTATTACGGTTCTGACGGCAAGCTGTGTCATACAGTAGACGGTAATGGTAATTATGCTGCATATTCAGAAACTTGTCATAATGAAGAGGATGTATCCTGTGCTGACAAAAGCAGTAAGAAGCATCGTTATGACGGACATCACTATGAGACGGATCATAAATAAAAAAGGTTGGGCTTTCTGACATCTTGTTTTTAAATAATGGGGGGATAGGTGTATGTCTAATTATGGGATCTGGGTCGTAATATTTGTTTTTTTTATAATATTACCTGCTCTCAGAGCACGAACCCGAAGAAGAGCAGCATCCTACCGTATAAGAAAAAAACACAGAAGGGGAGTTGATCTTATGAACAAGATAGTAATGAGTTATGTGGGAAAGGATTGTCTCATTTATACGATGAGCAGTTCCGAGATCGTTACAGGAGTTGTCGAGGCTGTAGAGGACGGCTGGATAACAGTCCGCAGCTTTGATGGACAGACTACCGAAGCAGTCAACGCGGAGTATGTGACACGTATAAAGGAATATCCCAAAAACAAAAATGGCAAGCGCAAGGCTCTTGTGTAATAGAAGATCAAACTGAAAAGGAGAAATTTTTATGCGTTATGTAATTGGTATCGACATAGGAACAAGCGGTACAAAGACTGTACTTTTTGACGAGGGAGGCAAGGTCATCGCCTCCGACACCGTTGAGTATCCCATGTATCAGCCACAGAACGGATATGCTGAGCAGGAGCCGTCCGACTGGTACAATGCAGCGGTCTCCACAATCAAGACCGTCATCGGCAAAAGCGGCGTGAAGAATACCGACATCGTTGGTATCGGTCTTTCGGGACAGATGCACGGTCTTGTTATGCTGGACGAAAAGGGAGAGGTCATCCGCCGCTCCATAATCTGGTGCGACCAGCGTACTGCCAAGGAAGTTGACGAGATGAACCGGAAGCTTGGCAGAGAAAAGCTCATTGAGATCACTGCCAATCCTGCCCTTACCGGCTGGACTGCGGCAAAAATTCTCTGGGTAAGAAACAACGAGCCTGAGAATTACGCTAAGTGCCGTCACATCCTGCTGCCAAAGGACTATGTAAGATATATGCTTACAGGAGAGTTTGCCACAGAGGTTTCCGACGCTTCGGGAATGCAGCTCCTGGACGTTCCTCACCGCTGCTGGAGCGAGGAGGTCTGCAAGGCTCTTGACATTGATATGTCCCTGCTTGCAAAGGTGTACGAGTCCTGCGAGGTAACAGGCAAGATCACAAAGTCCGCTGCCGAGCTGACAGGTCTTGCAGAGGGTACCATCGTTGTGGGCGGTGCGGGAGACAACGCTGCTGCTGCTGTTGGAACAGGCGTTGTTACAGACGGAAAGGCTTTCACAACTATAGGAACCTCCGGAGTTGTTTTTGCACACACTCCCAAGGTCTCCATAGACCCGGAGGGACGCGTCCACACCTGTTGTGCGGCTGTCCCCGGAGAGTGGCACATCATGGGTGTAACTCAGGGAGCGGGACTGTCCCTCAAATGGTTCAGGGACAATTTCTGTCAGGCTGAAAAGGACACTGCAAAGCTCATGGGCGTGGACGAATACTACCTTATGGACAAGGAAGCGGAGACCGTCCCCATCGGCGCGAACCGTCTGCTTTACCTGCCCTATCTTATGGGAGAGCGTACTCCACATCTTGACCCGGACGCAAGGGGAATGTTCTTCGGACTTTCCGCTATCCACACCAAAAAGGATATGCTCCGCGCGGTAATGGAGGGCGTTGCCTACTCTCTCAGGGACTGCGTTGAGATCTGCAGGGGAATGGGAATCAACGTTTCCGACATGATGGCTTGCGGAGGCGGCGGAACGTCCCCGTTATGGAGACAGATGCTTGCCGACCTGTACGCTTGTCCAGTAAAGACAGCGTCCTCAAAGGAGGGTCCCGCTCTCGGCGTGGCTATCCTTGCCCTTGTAGGCGCGGGAGTGTACAAGTCCGTTCAGGAAGCCTGCGAAAAGATCGTGGGCGTGGACAAGGTACAGGAGCCTGTTAAGGAGAATGTCCCTGTTTATGAAAAGTATTTCCGTCTGTATGACGAGATATATCCTGCTGTCAAGGAGCAGTGCGGAAAGCTGGCAAAATTATAATATAGGAAAGGGGTGATATGTTATGGCAAAGAAACCGACTAAGGAAGAAACAACTCAGAGAAAGGACGAGAGATTGTCTGCAGACATTGACAGAGGTCGCAGTAAAATAGTTGTAAAGGGCAAGGAACCGCAGACAGAGGATAAAAAGTCTGATAACGACACAAGCGAAGACAAATAAAATGCAACTTGGTGGAGCTGTGAAAAATCAGCTGTATGTCAGGACAAAGCCATGTAAAATACCGTGTGGGAATATTCCTGCACGGTATCGGTTTATATTTACCCAAAACATCAAGAATTTTTCCTCTGCCCGTGTTATCATATAATCATGATAACGTTATCTGTTGAAATGGTGATGAAATGAACAAATTTGAAATTCTGTCGGAGGCTCTTGACTATATTGAGGAAAATCTCGCTTCTGAGCTTTCTCCCGAGGACTGCGCCGAAAAGTGCTGTTACTCACTTTCCAATATGCAGAAGATGTTCCGCTGTACCTTCCATATCGGGATAAGCGACTACATCGCTCGCAGACGGCTTACCGCCGCGGCAAATGAGCTTATCAAGACGGACAGCTCTGTTCTGGATATTGCATTGAAATACGGCTATAACTCCCATGAGACATTTACCCGTGCTTTTGTGAGACTGTGGGGAGTTACGCCGTCCAAGTTCAGGAAAAGCAGAAGCTTCTCTGAGATCTTCCCTAAGCTGGGTCCTCCAAGACAGATCTATGATGAGGGAGGAAATATTGTTATGACAAGCAAAAAATTTTTTGATGTGTCCCATTTGTATGATTTTATAATCAGCCGCAGGGGAAAATATGCAGTGTGTTTTGACATGGTGCATCTGATGAAAATCAACGACACCTATGGACATCCCACCGGAGACATGGCTATCGCAGAATGTCTTCGCAGGATCGACGAATCCGCAGGGGAGGATATGCTCCTTATGAGGATTGGCGGAGACGAGTTCGTGCTTATTACTGACTTTGACAATATTGAGGGAGCAAAGTCCATTGCGGAAAAGATACTCAGCTTTAATGGGGGCACTGTAAAAGCAGGGGACACCGATGTTCCGATATCAATGCGGGCGGGATATGCGCTTATTCCCGAAAAGGGGAATATCCGTTACAATGCCCTGTTTGACAGCTTTATTATTGCCGGCAGGGATAATGCATAAGGAGATTTTCAGAGAACGCCATAAATAGAAAAAGTCTGCTTTAGGGCAGACTTTTTATTTGTAGTATAAAGATCGAAATAATATAAAATCTCTTGACAATATCAGTATAAATGGTATAATATATGTAGGAAGTGAATTGCCATGGATGCACTGACCCGTAAAGAAAAATCAGATACATACGTAGAGCCAATGCCAAAAAAGCAGTTACAGCGCATTGTCCGGGCATTCAAAGCAAGGGGCGGCATTATTCAGATGAACGATGCTACTGATGAATATTTGAAATCTAAACACGCTGAGGCTATTACGTATGACAGTAAAACAATATTATTAAAACAAAAGCCGTCAAGAGCAAGTGTATTTGAAGAACTTATCCATGCGGCACAGTATCGTAAAGGCGAGAATGACGGAACTTATCTCAGCAGATTAAAATGTGAGATAGTTGCTCAGAAAAAGCTGCTTAAATATTCCGGTTTATACAAGCTTACAGGCATTGAAATTACACAAACACAAAATGCATTGGATATGTATGAAAAAGAATTGAATGAATACCTTAAAAACGGAGGTGCGTAATATGTTTAAAGTATTAGATGTGTTTCCAATCGGAAACATGTTCTCGGTTACGTTAGAGGGCTCCTGTGACAATCTGAAAAACGGCAGCAAGCTTGTAGACAACAATGGCAATACAATTATTGTTGTTTCTGTCGCTATGACAAGACATAAAAATCCGGCGGATATCAATAAAAATACTACCGTCATGGTTGATTCCTGTCAGCTGAAAAAAGGCAGCGAGCTTTTTATTGCATGATATCTTTAGACCGCTTTGATATGTCAAGGCGGTTTTTCTATAATAAAGAAACCTTGTAAATTTTCTTAAAATCCCTTGCCATATGAGAAAAAATATGGTAAAATTGATTTAACAGGAGACGGTTTGCAAAATAGTCTCTTAATATATTGTGAAAGGATCGATCTGAATGAAGCTGTTCATTGATACCGCTAATGTAAACGACATCAGAGAGGCAAACGATTGGGGAGTTATCTGCGGCGTTACAACAAACCCCTCCCTTATTGCAAAAGAGGGACGTGTTTTTGAGGAGGTCGTAAAGGAGATAACAGGCATCGTTGACGGACCCATTTCCGCAGAGGTCATCTCTCTGGAGGCTGATAAGATGGTTGAGGAGGCTATCCCTCTTTCAAAGATACACAGCAATATCGTTATCAAGCTTCCTATGTGCGCTGAGGGTCTCAAAGCCTGCAAGAAGCTCACTGCTATGGGAATAAAGACAAACGTTACCCTTATTTTCTCAGCTGCACAGGCTCTGCTTGCTGCAAATGCAGGAGCTACATATGTTTCTCCTTTCCTTGGCAGACTGGACGACATCGGCATGGAGGGCATGGCTCTTATTTCCGAGATTGTGGACATCTTCAATGCACAGGGTATCGGAACAGAGATAATTGCTGCTTCTATAAGAAATCCTGTCCATGTTACTGCTGCTGCACGTCTGGGATGCGACATTGCTACCGTTCCTATGAACGTTCTCCGTCAGATGATAAATCACCCTCTGACAGACATCGGCATCGAGCGCTTCCTGAAGGACTGGGAAGGTGCCAAGAAAGGCTGAGCCTTTACCCTTATCTACCCCCACCTTTAGAAAGCATAAATAAGTTGGTACACTTTAGCCCCCTATCAAGGGGGCGTTTTTTGTGGGTTTTAGCCTTGCTTATCTCTTATTATACTCTTTCCGCAGAAATAGGTAATCAAAAAATAACCTCCGTAGATGATCGCCACCATGACCGCTGTAAAAATGATTGACTCCGCCATCTTTTCCGTTCCGAATTCTTCAAGGATAAGCAGGGCGAACTTCATGCCGAATATGGAATGTACACAGGCAAGAAGCAGGGGAAGCAGAAAGAATATCCCCATCTGGCGGAAAAGGGAACGGGAGATGTCCCTTTCCTCGGTGCCTATTTTCCTGAGTATGTTGTATCTCTGAACGCTGTCCGCACATTCGGAAAGCTCCTTTAGGGCAAGTATAGCTCCGCAGGAAATGAGAAAGACCAGTCCGATGTAAAGTCCCAGCAGAGCAGCCATTGCTCCCAGTCCTATGGTCGCATTTGCAATGTCGATCCTTGTGTTGACAGATGTCATGGAATATTCTATTCCCCAATCGTCGGAAATATCTTTTCGTGCTTTGGAATAGATTTCTAATACCATTTCCTCAACAGCAGCCTTTTCTTCCTTTGTCTTTGCATTGTAATTGCCTATAAAATAATCCAGATAATTTATAGCGGAAGGAGAATCGTCCACCACATAGTCCGGAACAATAAATATTCCCGTGTTTATATACTGAGCGGCAAGCTCCAGAAATCCGTCCTGAGTTTCGCTGTATTTGGGTTTAAGAGTTTTTCCGAAGATAGTCAGCGGCTTACCTTCCGCAAGGACTGAATCACGAAATTCCTTCATGGGCTTGAAATTAGAGACAAGGATATATTCATCATCCTCAAGCTCCAATTTTTCTCTGCCGTACAATTCCATAAGCCTGTTGTAATCGCTGAGCTTTACTATATCCTCCTGATAATCGTAATCAAGGTAAATAAATTTTTCCTTGATCTCGTCAAGCTTGTCTCCGCAGAAATCTCCCATGGTCAATTCTTCGGTATAATATTCACTCAGGTGTACATATTCAGAAAAATATGCTGTTATATCATAACCATGTTTCTCATAAGCCTGAACAATATCCTTTGGAGCATTGTCATAGCCTTCTCTGTCAGACCTTACATAATATTGTATTATAAAGTCTGCAGGACAAAGACCGTTCAGATTTGCATTCATGGAATTTCTGACGGAAAACGCCGATGACAGAGTACATATTGTCACAAAAAGCATGAGGTTTATGACAGTCACCGACATGACAGTGGTATTTATTTTGCTGCTTATCTGCCTGAATGTGAAACTATTGAGACTGCGGAAATACACATTCTTTGCAGATGTGACGATATGCAGAAGCAGTCCCGACACCGACCAGAATATCAGGAAGGTGGTCACCGAGCCGAGGATTATCATTGAAATTATCAGCTTGTTGTTCATATCGTTGTTTTTAAATGCCACACGGTAGTATGCATAGCCCAGTCCGATTGCTGCAATTATAAAAATTATTGTACACAGCACCGGATTTTTCAGCTTCATTTTTTCGGACTTTTTCCCCGACTGCATAAGGTCGATAAGCTTGCATCTGCCTATCATTATGCTGTTGAAGACCATTACCACCACATACATTATACCGAAATAAATTATGGTCTTGATGATAGCTTCTACCGATATGGTAAATCTGTAATCGGTCATGTCCGCTTCAAAAAGATTTGCCACAACAGCGCTCATAAGCTGGGATATGCCGATACCTGCAAAAAGTCCTGCGACCAGAGAGCCTGTTCCGATGATGATAGTTTCAACAATTAGTATTGCCGAAATTTTACCCTTGCTCATTCCAAGGATAAGATACAGGGCGAATTCCTTGTTTCTGCGCTTCATTAAAAAACGGCTGGCGTAGACTATCAGAAGTCCCAATACTATGGAGACAAAGACGCTTACTCCCGAAAGCAGAACGTTAAGAAACTCCAGCATCTGCCTTATATCCTGTGATACTGCAAGAAAGGCAGTCTGTGTGTTGATGGCATTGAACACATAGAAGATCGAAACACCGATTATTAGTGTAAAAAAATAAATGGCATAGTCTCGGAGACTTTTTCTTATATTGTTTACGGAAATTTTAAAGAGCATCGCTTACGTCACCCCCTAAGAGAGTAATTACGTCGATGATCTTGTTAAAGAATATTTTTCTGCTGTCCGAGCCCTTGCTTATTTCGTTGAAGACCCTGCCGTCCTTTATGAACAGGACACGGTCCGCGTAGCTTGCGGTAAAGGAATCGTGAGTTACCATCATTATGGTGGCGTTCTGCTCACGGTTAAGATAGCTGAAACGCTCCAGAAGCATTTTTGCGGACTTGGAGTCCAGCGCTCCCGTGGGCTCATCTGCAAGGACAAGCTTCGGGTCGGTGACTATGGCTCTTGCGGAAGCTACCCTCTGCTTCTGACCGCCGGACATCTGGTATGGGTATTTCTGCAGGACGTCCGTGATGTCAAGCTGATCGGCGACTTTTTTCACTGCAGCGTCTATCTTTTTTGCGGACAGCCTTTGTATGGACAGTGCAAGGGAGATATTTTCGTAGGCGGTGAGGGTATCAAGCAGGCTGAAATCCTGAAAGATGAAGCCTAATTTTTCCCGCCTGAATTTGTTCAGCTCCTTGCCTTTCAGAGAGGTTATGTCCGTGTTTTCAAGATAGATGTGTCCCGAAGTCACTCTGTCAATGGTGGAGATGCAGTTGAGCAGGGTAGTCTTTCCGCTGCCCGAGGCTCCCATTATAGCAACGAATTCTCCCTCGTTTACCGAGAAGGAAATATCGTCTATGGCTTTTGTAAGGCTTGATTTATTTCCGTAGTATTTTTCGATCTGCTGTATTTTCAGTAATTCCATTCTGATTCCTCCTGTTTTTTATTTTGATTATACTACGGTAATTTTTTTATGTCCTGTTTTTAATATTACGTTATATTACAATTTTGAAATATTGATAAAGTAAATTTTTTTATTGAACGCCTTTATATTTCAATATACTTTATCTTGTGTAATCTTGCGTAAATAAGTGCAAAGCTTCCGGCAGGAGCGGTAATTGTCAGATCATTACAACCCCCGAAAGAACCGTAGGAATCATAGGGATAGAGTGTGTAGAGGGAATCTTCATCGGTGTCAGAGGACCTGACCGGATTTAAAATCTGCGGATCGCCTTCAATTCTGGCTACGCTGGCCGGAATTATTATCGAAGTAAGATTCCTGCAGTTGTTAAAAGCAGCATCTTCGATTTCAGTAACGCCTTCCTGAATTGTGACCGAAGCAAGACCGGTGCAGTCGTAAAAAGCAGCAAATCCGATTTTCGTGACACCTTTCGGAATTGTAACCGAAGCAAGGCTGATGCATCCGTAAAAAGCCTCTCTCCCGATTTCTGTTACGCTGTCCGGAATTGTGACAGAAGAAAGGTTCTCACATTCGCAAAAAGTCTCTTCCCAAATGGCTGTTACACCACCGGGAATAGTGATTGAAGCAAGGCTGCTGCATTCGGAAAAAGCACCTTCCCCAATTGTTGTAACACTATCAGGTATAGTGATCGAAGCAAGGCTGCTGCATCCTAAAAAAGCTTCGCTCCCGATTTCTGTTACGCTGTCCGGAATTGTGACAGAAGCAAGGCTGCTGCATCCTAAAAAAGCACCGCTTCCAATTGTTGTCACACTATCGGGTATAGTGATCGAAGCAAGGCTTTTGCAGCCTGAAAAAATAATTTTCTCAATTACCGTTATGTTCTTCGGGATAGTAATTGAAGCAAGGC
>JAFLUI010000059.1:0-3178 GCA_022508825.1 Oscillospiraceae bacterium | reverse complement strand
TTTTCTCAATTACCGTTATGTTCTTCGGGATAGTAATTGAAGCAAGGCTGCTGCACCCGAAAAAAGCACCGCCTCCAATTTCTGTCACACTGTCAGGGATAGTGACCGAAGTAAGTCTATAGCAGAAATAAAAAGCGCTTTCTCCAATTGTTGTCACACTGTCAGGAATAGTGACCGATGCAAGATTCACGCAGCCTGTGAAAGCATTTTCCCCAATTGTTGTAACACTGCCAGGGATAGTTACGGAAGTAAGGCTTTTGCACTTATAAAAAGCGCCTTTCCCAATTTCTGTAATGCCATTTGGAATAACAGCATTGGTCACGCCTGCCTGTTCGTTGTATTTTACCAGAGTATTGCCTTTAATTTCAAATTCCTTCGCCATAATTTTTACCTCACTAATTTAATTCGATATGCATAACATTCCATCTAAAATATATCATATTTCGGAATTATATGTCAATGTGCCGAAAAACAGTTCACTCGAATTTATAAAAATCATTTTTAGTAAATATGATCTCAAATTCCGTAAATTCATTTTTTATCGAATTTACGGAAATCTCATGCCCCAATCTGCTGCAAAGATTTTTCACGATGTATAATCCCATTCCGGTAGACCCTGCTCCGAGCCTGCCGTTTTCCCCCGTAAAGGACTTTTCAAAAATATAGGGCAGGTCATTTTCGGGTATGCCTATGCCGTTGTCTCTGAAACGCAGAACAGTCCTGTCCTGAAATTTCTCTGCGGAAATTTTTATCTCAGCGTTCCTACCCTCCGGAAAGAATTTCAGACTGTTTGAAAGAAGCTGTCCTAAAATAAATTCAAGCCATTTTCCGTCGGTAAGGACGTTTACATCAAGACCCTCCGTGTGAAGGCTCACGTCCCGCAGAAGCAGGCTTTCCCGGTTCTTGACCGCCACATTTGAGACGGTGCGCTTAAGGGAGACGTCATTTATAAGATAGTCCTTTTCTGCATTTTCGGAGCGGGCATAATATAAAACGGTGTCGGTGTATCCGTCGATGCGTCTGAGCTGTTCAAGAGCCTTTCCGCTGAACTCGCTTTTATTGTTATGGGTCATGAGCAGCAGGCTTGAAACGGGAAGCTTTATCTCATGCACCCACATTTCAATGAACTCCCTGAACTCCGATGCGCTCCTGCGGTATTCGGCGGCGTTTTCGTACATGGATTTGTCGGTCTGATGCAAAATTTCGCAAAGGAGCTGTCCCTCATAAAAGCCGGGTGACATCAGCATTTCGGAGATGAGATATTTTTTGTCCAGACTGTCCAGCTTATCAAACAGGTCATTGTAAAATTTTCTTTTGCGGAGAAATTCCCATGTCTCTCCGATAATCACCATCAGCCAGAAAATAACGCCGATAATGATGATAAGCTGTATCTGTATGTGAAATGCTTTCATAAAAACAAGCATTACAGCAAACGTGAGGGCGCAGGATATATATGTGAAATACCTGTCCCTGAAAAATTCCGTGAATCTCATTTTAACACATACCCCTGTTTCTTCCGGGTTTCAACGGCATCATCGTATCCGAAGCCGGACAGCTTGGCTCGGAGCCTGCTGACATTTACGGTAAGCGCGTTGTCGTTGACGTATTCATCGTTATCCCACAGAGCGGTCATAAGCTCATCCCGGGTGACGATCTCTCCCTGCTTGTCAAGGAGAAGCTGAAAGATTATCATTTCATTTTTGGTGAGGATGATCTCGTCCTTGTCCGATGAAAGACTGCCCTTTGCCATATTGACCTGCAGGTCACGATAGGTCTGGTTTGTGCCGGTCTTTGAGGCTCGTTTCAGGACGGCGGATATCCTGAGCAGCAGAATGGTAGGATTGTACGGCTTGGTGATATAGTCGTCCGCACCGTAGCTCATGGAAAGTACTTCGTCCGTTTCGGAGGTCCTGCTGGTGACCATTATGACAGGCGTTTCGGACACCTTGCGCAGCTCTTTCAGAAGCATCTCCCCGTTTATTTTGGGGAGGTTGATGTCAAGCAGTATCAGGTCTGAATTTGAGGCAAGGATCTTTTCCTTTGGGTCGTCAAAGCTTGTGAGAGTCTCCGTCAGATAGCCTGCGTTTTCTAAAAGCTGTGAAAGCTCGGTGCGTATAGAGGCATCGTCCTCCACGATAAATATTTTACTCATTTTGGTACTCCTTGTTGGTAATGTAAACATATTATATTGCATTATAGTGATTTTGTCAAGAATGTCCACGGAGGTGTTTTCATTCATTTTTGAAAAGCTATTGACAATGCGCATAATGCGTGCTATAATATATTTATCAAAAAATAGGAGGCGTTACGGCTTGACATTCAAAGAAGCGGAACGTATGCTTTTGGATGATGGCTGGCAATTTAAGACTGCTAAGGGTTCACATCATCATTACAAGCACCCGTTCAAACCCGGAAAGGTTACTATCCCTAAACACGGTGGTGATTTAGATCCAGTCACCGTAAAAAGTATCCTAAAGCAAGCCGGACTCAATAAATAAGTCCCGTAAAACAGCAGATATTAAAAATATACAGTATGCAGACCTTATTGATCGTGTCTGTTAAATCAGTTTATAGAAGTGGAGGAACTCATATGAAACTTATCTATCCGGCAATTTTTACCCCATTACAGGAGCAGGAAGGCTTTTGCGTTACTTTCCCTGATCTGCCTGGCTGTGTTACTCAGGGTTCCAGTCTTTCGGATGCCATAGAGCAGGCACAGGACGCAGCATCAGGCTGGGTGCTTGACGAGTTGGAGGACGGCAACGCTGCACCTTCTCCTTCAGATGTAAAAACAGTAAAAGTAGAATCTGATCAGTTTGCAAATCTTATAGTGCTTGATATGGATAGCTATGCTGAGAAAAACGGAATAACAGCAGTACGCAAAAATTGTACAATTCCTGCATGGCTTAATACCGCTGCAGAGCTTCAGAATGTGAATTTTTCACAAGTGCTTCAGGAGGCTCTTCTTACAAAGCTCAATTTAACATAACTGCATTTTCAGTCGATTTATTCCACTCTAATTGTCGTAAGTTTGTCGTAAATCAGAAAGTGTGTACTTTAAGTGTGTACCTGAATAAAAGGAAGAGTCCTGCAGATTCATTGATCTGCAGGACTCTTCATGGTGAGCCATTGGGGATTTGAACCCCAGACCCTTTGATTAAAAGTCAAATGCTCTGCC
>JAFLUI010000058.1 GCA_022508825.1 Oscillospiraceae bacterium | reverse complement strand
CTGACGCATTTGCCTCCGAGTTTTGCTGCGCAAAACATCGGCGCCCGCGGGGGCTCCCCGCTTAAGGCTCAGCCTTGTGGCGTTTTAGAAGTTCATCCGTGAATGCGATGTACGCCTCCGACCCGCGGGACGCCTTGTCATAATAGACTACAGGCTTTCCATGGCTGGGAGCCTCGCTTATACGGACGTTTCTCGGAATAACCGTCTTGTAAAGCTTCTTCGGGAAATAACTCTTGACGTTGCTTACCACCTGGGATGTCAGATTCAGACGGCTGTCATACATAGTAAAAAGGATACCGTCAATGTCAATGGTAGGATTGTACCGCTGCTTTACCAGACGAATGGACTCTACAAGCTGGGACAGTCCCTCCATAGCAAAATACTCACAGGTCATGGGAACAAGGACAGAGTCACAGGCGCAGAGCGCATTTATCGGTATCAGTGACAGGGAGGGGGGACAGTCCAGCAGGATGTAGTCGTAGTCCTGTCTGATGGTAAGGAGCTGCATTTTCATCCGCTTCTGCATATTGTCCACCTCAATAAGCTCGATGTCCGCAGCAGCAAGATTCGATGTTGCAGGAACAAGCCATACATTTTCAAAATCGGTCTCCATTACTGCATCCTGGATACGGTGAAGTCCTAAAAGCACGTCATATGTAGAGGTTCCGACGCTTTTTTTGCGTATGCCGAAACCGCTTGTAGTGTTTCCCTGAGCGTCCATATCGACGCAGAGGACCTTTTTATTTTTCAGACCCAGACAGGCTGCGAGATTAACAACAGTAGTGGATTTTCCCACGCCGCCCTTCTGATTTGCAACAGCGATAACTGTAGACATTCCGGTTTGTCCGTCCTTTCGAGTTAATTTTTGGTTCTTTTTAATTATAACACACATGACCCGCTATTGCAATATATCATTTAGCACAAAAAAACAAGGCTGAACGCCTTGTTTTTCGATTGGAAGCTTTTACAATTGTTCTACGTGGAACATTTGGAAATAATTTACACATCAACAAAATACGCCTTTACACCATGGGGAGGGACAACCGCCTTTATCTCGCTCACATTGTCGATGGACTTTCCCGACCAGAGGTCACGGAGGGAAACCACGGGGACGTCAAGCTCGCACTCATCAAGAGTGACGGTTATCGACCCGGTCTTTTCGGAGGTGTTGAAGATGGCAAGATATCTGCCGCCGTCTCTGCGGAAAGCAGTCCAGACTATCCTTTCGATGCCGTCTATGGTACGTCTGTAAAGCTGGTGAGCGCTTCTTGATTGAGACAGCATTTCAAGCACAGCAGGATTTGTGAGAAGCTTCAATGTAAAGTCGTCGTTATAGACCATGTCCCCGCCTATCATAAGAGGGGAGCGCATCATGCACCAGAGGGTAAGCATGGTGTACTGCTCGTCATGGGTGAATTTCGTCCAGCCCTCTTTGCCGTAGTCCTGCAGGATAGCTCCCACCGGAAGCATATCCGCATCGGGCCAATGACCCGCCCCGGCATGGGTACACCATTTTTCCGCACGGGAGAACATATCGTAAAGAAGCTCCCACTTGTCCCAGAAATCGTCGGTGATACGCCACATATTTGCGCACTGCTTGTAGAGCTCTGCTTTCTCAATGAGAGCAGGTCCGGGAGAGAGACTCAGCACCATATCCCGACCGCAGTTATGGAGAGCGTCCGAAAGCAGGAGAAGCTCCTTTTCTTCATGGGGGAGCTCTCTGCAGATGTCGTCCACCTTGACAAAATCCACACCCCATGAGGCGTAGAGCTCAAAAAGGCTCTCGTAGTATTCCTTTGCGCCGTCGGCATCGGCATTGACGCCGTACATATCGGTATTCCATGCACAGATGGAGTTGGTGTTTGCTATCTGACGGGCAGTCCTGTCCGAGCCCTTTATGGGGGTGTTTCTGTGGACAGCCTGTCTTGGGATACCGCGCATGATATGTATGCCGAATTTCAGACCCAGAGAGTGGACATACTCTGCAAGGGGAGCAAATCCCTTTCCTTCCGCAGAGGAGGGGAAGCGGTTCTCCGCAGGTATGAGACGGGAGTATTCGTCCATGCAAAGCCCGGTAAAGGGGTGGTACTCGTGATTTTCAGCTGTGGGCTCTGACCACTGGATGTCCACCACAATGTATTCCCATCCGAAGGGTTTAAGATGCTTCGCCATGTAGTCGGCATTTGCCCGAACGATGTCCTCGGTGACTGCCGCGCCGTAGCAGTCCCAGCTGTTCCAGCCCATAGGGGGAGTTTTTGCGATCATAATTATTCCTCCGATATTCTTTATTAAATTGACCCCCTTTGAGTGTCTGACACACAAAGGGGGTTATTTTTACAGCTTCCACAGCTCCTCAGCGTACTGCTTGACAGTTCTGTCGGAGGAGAACTTGCCGCTGCTGGCAATGTTCATCCAGCATTTCTTGGAGAACATCTCCCTGTTCTTGTAATCGTAAAGAGCCCTCAGCTTGGTGTCAACATAGCCCTCCAGATCGGCAAGCAGGAAGTAGTGGTCAGGCTTGTGCCAGCTTGTTCCGTTGATAAGAGCATTGAAAAGCTCTCCGAACATTCCGCTGTCGCCGTCCTTGAAGGTGCTGTCAACAAGGGTATTGACGATCCTCTTTACACGCTCGTTGGTGTAGTAGATCTTTTCTTTCGGATTGTAGGTGGGCTTGATCTTTTCGATCTCCTCCACTCTTGCGCCGAAGATGTACTCGTTCTCCCAGCCTGCTTCCTCCACGATCTCAACGTTTGCACCGTCGAATGTTCCCAGAGTCACCGCGCCGTTGAGCATGAACTTCATGTTGCCGGTTCCGCTTGCTTCCAGACCCGCTGTGGAGATCTGCTCGGAGATATCCGCTGCGGGAATGAGCTTCTCAGCATAGGAAACATTGTAGTTCTGAACAAACAGTACCTTTAATTTGTCCTTTGTCTGGGGATCGTTGTTGACAAGGTTTGCAACCTCGTTGATATATTTGATGATACCCTTTGCACGTCTGTATGCAGGAGCCGCCTTTGCTCCGAAAATAAAGACGGTGGGCTGCAGATCGGGCAGCTTGTTTTCCTTCACCTGGAAGTACAGGTCAACGATGGAGAAGGCATTGAGAAGCTGTCTCTTGTATTCGTGGAGACGCTTTACCTGAATGTCGAACGCCCAGTCCGGGTTAAGCTCCACACCCTCGTGCTTTTTGATGTACTCGCAGAGCTGTACCTTCTTCTGACGCTTGATGTCCATGAAGCGGCGGATGGTATCCCCGTCGTTGACGAATTTTTTCAGGTCTGCCAGTCTGTCAAGATCAGTCTGCCAACCATCGCCGATCTTGTCTGTGATAAGCGAGGAAAGCTCGGGATTGCACAGTCCCAGCCAGCGGCGGGGTGTGATGCCGTTGGTCTTGTTCTGGAAGCGGTCGGGGAAGATCTCGTACCAGTCCTTCAGAACGTCCTTTTTGAGGATGTCCGTATGAAGCGCCGCAACGCCGTTGGTATGAGCGGATGCAAAGATAGCCATTCTTGCCATGTGTATCCTGTCACCGTCCACGATTCTCTTTGCGGCGATCTGCTCCTCGGACTGTCCGATGGAGCGGAGGTATTTTGCAAGATGATTGTCTATCATAAGCACTATCTCATAGACTGTAGGGATAACGCTTCTGAACAGATGGACGTTCCATTTTTCAAGAGCCTCGCCGAGAACGGTGTGGTTGGTGTAATTGCAGACCTTGCTTACGATGTCGAATGCCTCACCGAAGGACATACCCTCCTTGAACATGAAGAGTCTGATAAGCTCGGGAATTGCAACGGTGGGGTGAGTGTCATTGAGCTGTATAGCGTACAGGTCGGCGAATTTGGAGAAGTCGTCCCCGTGGGTCTTCTTATATCTGCGGATGATGTCCTGAATGGAGGCAGAAACGAAGAAATACTGCTGCTTTAATCTGAGGCGCAGACCCTTTTCGGTGTTGTCGTTGGGGTAGAGCACATTTGAGATAGCCTCTGCCATGATGGTGCTCTCGCTTGCGCCGATGTAGTCCTGATTGTCGAACTCTCCGAAATCAAAGCCCCTGAGCGGCTCGCTCTGCCAGAGACGGAGGGTATTTATCGCTTTCTTTTCGTATCCGATGATGGGAGTATCATAGGGGACAGCCAGAACAGACTGGTCTGCGAAGTCCACCTGTACGGTGTCGTTTTCGGCACGGACGCTCCATGCATCGCCGTAGTCAAGCCATGAGTCTGCGGACTCCTGCTGGAAGCCGTTTCCGATGGACTGCTTGAAAAGTCCGTAGCGGTATCTTATACCGTATCCGTTGAGGGGGATGTCATGTGATGCTGCCGAGTCAAGGAAGCAGGCAGCAAGACGTCCGAGACCGCCGTTTCCGAGAGCAGCGTCCTCGATCTCTTCAAGGCAGGAGATGTCCACACCCTGTTCATTTAAAATTTCCTTGGCTTCATTAAGAAGTCCTGCGCAGTAGAGGTTGTTGAAAACAGCCCGTCCCATAAGAAATTCCGCAGAGAGGTAGTAAGCTCTGCGTCTTTGTCCGTGGCGCTCGTCGGTCTCGTCCCATGCAGGTATGATGCTGTCCATTACCGCACGGGAGATGGCAGAATGGAGCTGCTTGGGTGTTGCACGGGAAATGTCTGTACGTCCGTCCACCCGGAGATTATCGTTAATTTTGGTCAGAAATTGTTCCTTGTTCATAAGGGATACCGTCCTTTACATAAAATCGATCATATATATTTTAGCATATTTTTCAGAATTGCGCAACTATTTTATGCCGATTTTGTGTAAAATAATCTTTTCAGATAAAAAGAAAGCCGTTCATATACCGAACGGCTCCCGTCTGCTATTTTTTCTTTGGTTTGGTATAATATGCGGCTATAGTTTTGTCCTTGAAAAGCATATAGGATGTTATAGCACTGAAAATTATAGCCAATACAAACATGGTAATGTGTATGATAAATTGTTCGTTCACCTGACTCTCAGGATTTGCAGTGTAGGATGTAAGACCCGGATAGATAAGAGCAACAGTATTTACAGCGAAATAAATTGCTGACAGTATCTTGAAAAATTTTGATCTTACCAGCATAAGCACCGAAAATGCCAGAGTTGCTAGATGGATATAGTCCATATAGACCTTTAAACCGTCGGGATTCAAATCAATAAGGAATTCGGTAGCAGCTGTTCCTATGCCGAGAAACAGAAGTATCAGCAGCATGGCAAAGCCTTTCTGTGCTTTCTTCTGATCCTGTTCGTCCATAAGCTGGTGGTACATCTGAAGGCTCCGTCTCTGGTTAAAGCCCTCGGGTCTGGAGCTTATCTCCTCCTGGAGACGGGTTTTTAAAGCATCCTTTTCATTGCTGTTCAGGATCTTCTTTTCAATAAGGTCATCCAGAGCATTTTTACCTGTGGAATATTTATCGGACATATCCCGCAGTGAAGGACGTTCACCCAGGGACATAGCCATGTCGTCCGCCATCATCTGAGCCTTCAGAGATTCCGAAGCTGTCCTTTTGGGAGCGGTCATATCCTCCAGTCTTATCCTGCCGCTCTCTTCGTTCATAAGATCTGCATATGTTTTTACCGGTGCGGCGTTGGGGTCGTAGTCCTCATTGCCGTACACATAGTCTATATCGGGGAGCTCCGCTTCGGTAAGCTCAGAAAGCTCGGAAAGCTCCGGATCACGCTCATTTTCTGACATCTTTTAGACTCACCCCTGTTCAATAAATTCCGGATATTATGCTGCAGCCGCTTTGTTCTGCACCACCGATATATCCTGCCGCTGATGTCCCCGCCTGTTCACTGGTTTTCAGGTATTTGTGTCATCTATTCACTGACTGCAATGGCGTCAGGGAAGATGGTGGAGGTGGTTTCCTGCAGGAATGTGGTGTTCACGTAGCCCTGAATGGTAGCTCCATCCAGAACGGTGATAGTGGACGCAGTGATATTTCCCATAACGATGGCGTCGGTCTTGAACTCTGCCTTGCCTCCGATGTCAACATTGCCCTTTATCTTTCCGTTAAGGTCAAGGTACTGAGCGGAGATATCTCCGAGAAGGATGGTATCGCGGTCAAGCTGCACCTGACCCTTTGAAGAGATGTTTCCCTGCATGGACGCACCTGTCATGACAGAGTTGCTGCACTCTATATCGCCTACTACCTTTCCGGTAACATTGATATTCTTGGTGATCTTTATGTCTCCCTTTACGCTGCCGTCGATATTGATATTTGCAAAGGAGCGGATATTTCCGTTGATCTGAGTATTTCTGGAGATGATAGTTGTCTCCTCGGTCTCATAGTAGGGGACGTCTCCGCCTCCGCCTGTGCCCATAGGAGGCATGGGGGGAACTCCGCCGCCCATATAGCCTGCACCTGCTCCGCCCGGGTAGCCTGCACTGCTTCCGGGATAGCCTGCTCCTCCTGAGTAGCCGCCTGCATTTGCACCGCCTCCGGGGTATCCTGCATTTGCACCGCCGGGATAGCCTGTTGCTGCTCCGGGATAACCTGCCGCATTACCGGAAAATCCTGCGCCGCCTGCTCCGGCCGGGCTGCCGGGATAACCGCCGCCCTGATAGCCGCCTGCGCCTGCAAAGGGATCACCCTGAGGGTAAGCGGGTCTTGCGCCGAAAGGAGATGCCTGACCGTTCTGAACATAGGGACTTGGCGCAGGCTCAGGTTCAAACTCTCCTGACGCCATGTCCGGAACTATAGACTCCTGCTCTTCCGCAGCAGCTGCAGCAGCGGACGCTGCCACAATGTCCGAAAGGCTCATTTCTTCAGTCTCGGGAATCTCTGCCGCTCTGGGAGTGTCTATATATCTGTCCAGATCGGATCTTTTCTTTGATTCCTTGGAAAGGTCGTCTCCTACAAGACCGTCCTTTCTGAGAATTTCTTTTACCGCTTGGTTGAAGTTGTCCTTTAAACTCATTTTTAACGCTCCTGTTCTTTCTCTTTTGTATTTTATATATTTCTATGACAGTTTATGCTGTCAATGGGTACCTTTTTACAAAATTTCGTCCGTCGCCCGCTGTCCGCCGCCCGCCTGTCCTGCACCCCTGCTGTCTTAGTCAACATAATCAAATGTTATGGGACGCACCGTGTCGTCTATCTGTCCGAAGTGGTAGCCGTCGTCAAGAAGCTTGTCGATGATGTCCTCAAGCACATAGACAGTGTTTGTCTTGTCTGCCGCATCATGAAGCAATACTATAGCTCTGTCCGATGTATTGTTTTTTATACCTGTCAGGATGTTTTCGTAAATGCTTGACCATGTAGCACCGTGAACAGCATCCTCGCCGCTGACATTCCAGTCGAAGTAAACAAATCCCCGGCGGGTCATCTCAGCGATTATCTGCATATACACGAAGCGGTCATAGTTATTTATGGAGCCGCCCGGGAAGCGGAAATATCTTGGCTTTACGCCGGTTGCCTCATAGACACACTGGTATGTATCGTAAAAATCAGCCAGATAGCTTTCAACGCTCTCGTAGATCTTTTCGTAATCGTGGGAGATGGAGTGTATACCTACTGTGTGACCTGCATCAGCAACAGCCTTCATAAGCTCCTGAGTCTCACTGTCATAGCCGCCGCAGAAAAAGAAGGTGGCTTTTATATCGTAGCGCTTGAGGATATACAGGATATCCCATGTGTTTGATGAAGGACCGTCATCAAATGTAAGATATATGGTGCCGTCATCATCAGCAAATTCTGTGGCGGGATTCTCCACATAAAGATCGGGGTAAAGCTTTGTATAGGCAGCGGAGCTGTCCACCACAGGAGCGGAAGCCTCTGCTGTCACATCGTCGCCTGTTTCCCCGGAAATAATAAAGGAAGGATCGGAGGAAGCGTAGCGCATCACATAGCTTCGGAAAGAGCTTTCGTCGTAATTTTCGATGAGAGACATTATATCCTCCGGAGAATAGCCCAGAGCTGTCATACGGAGGTACAGATCCTCTATGCTTGTTCCTTCGGGGATATTCAGAAGCTTTGTCTCATCCTTGTCCTGTTTTGCTTCCATGAAGTAACGCACTCCGAAGAATATGGCAAAAAATGTCGCCAGAGCAAGCCAGCCGAAGAAAACGGTATATATAAGATGTTTAAAAAACCTAACACTGCCGAAATACATAGTTTACAGTCCATTTCTCCGCGGAACTGCCGCGGCGTCAGATTAAGGGCGGATCCGCAGAGAGGGCAGCAGCCGTCAAGGCGGAAAACACCTACTATAATAATACACTCTTTTTCGGAGAATGTCAACAGTAAATAAGGCTTTTTTACAGATTTTTATATAAGACACATAGTTCGTATGTTATATTTGTGAAGTGTGCCAACAGACGGGCAGGAGGCATATAATGTACTGTCCGGCACCGTGCTGAAACAACAGGCGGAGCCAGAAAATACCAGAGAAAGGAATGATAGCCATGACCGACCACAGTGCTTGCTGTCCTTCAGACAGATGCGGTTTTTCGGTATCGGTAGAATACGGACCAAGTCCCTGTCCATGCTATTTTGAGGAGCATCAGTATTTTGATATTGAGATTCGCTGCAGTGACGGGACTCCCGCTGCTGCAGGCAAAGTGGAGGGCGGAAGCTCTGCATATTTTACTCTCCCATGTGAGGGAGTGTATTCAGTGACCGTCTCGGGACCTCCAAGGTTTTCTCCCGGATCCCAGACAAAGCGGGTACAGTGCAGGAGAGGAAACAGCAATGGTGCCACATTTATATTCACCACTATCGCACCGCAGCCTCATCCTCAGCCGCCATGTCCTCCGAGACCGGAGCCCCAGTGCAGACCCGAGCCTCCCTGCAGACCAGAGCCTCCCTGCAGACCGGAAGAACACCACAGACATGAAGAAGACTGCAGACAGGAAAAGCCCCGCCCGGGCTGCAGCTCGCTTAGCATCAGATGCAGCCGGAACGGCATTACCATCATCGAATAACAGAAAAAACGAAGGAGCAGGAGGGAAGATCCCCCTGCTCCTGTCATTTAAGCATACATATTATGTGTTCCCCAACTCAAGACTGTATGCTTGTCATTGCCGCACAAAGTGCAGTGCCGCTCAGGCTCTTACGTCAAGCAGGAAACCGTTGTCGCCTGCAAATTTAGGCACGGAATCCATCATGTCAATAAGATTGCTTGCAAGATCGGCGGATGATTCCATGGACTTTTTCATCATTGTCATCTGAAGATCCTGACTAAATCTTGCAGCGCTCATGTTCATAGCCATCTGAGCTATTGAATCTACCAGATTCATATGCAAACCTCCTTATGCAGAATGTACGACGCTCCGTTCTCCGCGGAAGCCCTGCGCATCGGCTCCGAAGTCATACCGGAAGGTATCATACGGACGGATATATCCATCTGTTATATATATCGGCAGGAAAAAGCAAAAGTTAAGGGCATTTTAAAATTTCTGCCTTTTGAACAAATTTTGCGGTGGGAATTTAGTATTTTTTGCCTTGAAAAAATTTTGCAGAGAGGTTATAATGTATAATAGAGAAATATCGGTTTCGGTAAGGATGTGAACATAAGTTGTTATATTGCTGCGGTATCACCGATAAGGGCGCTGTCTGCGACCATAATGAGGATGCCTTTTTAATAGGAAAAGCTGTGGTGACTGACGGAGTAAAGGAGTGCAATGAAAAGGCTCCCGTAATTGCCGCCGTTGCCGACGGCGTAGCAGGGGAGGCATCGGGAGAGGTGGCGTCCAAAATGGCACTGGAGCTTCTCGCGGCAGTTAAGCCGTCGCCAAAGACCGACTATGAGGAAAAGATACTGGATATACATTACACCCTGCAAAAGTACGGAGAAAGCCATCGCAAGGCGAATATGCAGACCACTCTCTGTGCGCTGGCAGTGGAAGCGGATGGACGTGCGGTAATGATAAATGTGGGGGACTCCCGGATGTATCTTTACAGAGGGGGGAAAGCGAAGCAGCTCTCAAAAGACCAGTCCCTTGTGCAGATGCTTTACGAGCAGGGACACATCACTCCCGAGCAGCGTCAGGGACACGCCCAGAAAAATGTTATCTTCCCTGTGCTGGGGAACGGCATGGAAGATCCTGTCCCGCAGGTATCCGTAATAGAGGGGGGACTTGTCCACGGGGATATAATCCTTCTGTGCAGCGACGGACTGTCGGACAGCCTTACCATTGGAGAGATAGAGGACAGTCTTGCCGAACCGAAAAGGCTTCCCAAGCGTCTTGCGGACATGGTGGAGAGGGCAGTCAGAAACGGCAGCAGCGACAATATCACCGCTCTGGGGATAACATATCTTAAAGAGGAGTGATATGTATGTTATCAATTTACCCTGCTTGCTTCTATAAAGAAAAAGAGGGCGGCTACAGTGTTATATTCCCTGATCTTGACCATCTTTCTACCTGTGGAGACACTCTTGAAAACGCAATGGAAATGGCAGTGGACTGCCTTGCAGGATTTCTTTACGCTGCAAAAAAAGATGGCGAAAGCGTGGCATCTCCCTCTGAAATAGAAAGCATAGATGTAAATTCTGAATATGACGATTACGAAAGTGCTTTTGTCAATATGGTAGCTGTTGATGTAGCAGAGTATGCAAAAAAATATTGACAAAATATGAAAATCGTGGTAAAATGACAGCAGGGTATATCGCAGCAAGCGGTAAGCGGTGAAGTCTTCTCCCAGAAATGGGGGTGAGCTGTATGACCTGGAACGAGTTTTTAACTTTATTACTTGTCATTTGCAACGTCATTCAGATAATGCAGAGCAGCAATAAAAAGAAATAGCCGCCTAATTCCCCAAGGCGGCTATTTTAGCTTAGCATAACGGGAGTCACCGTTTACCGATGTACCCTTTAATATTATTATACATTCTCTTGACTAATATGTCAAGGGGTTTTATTTTTTACCTTAGAAAAAAGTAATAAATAAGCCCGTAGACCACCGAAGCCGCCGTGCCGTACAGGATCACGGGACCCGCTATGGCGAAAATTTTCGCACCCACGCCCAGAACAAAACCCTCTGCCTGAAATTCCAGAGCAGGTGAGGTCACCGCATTGGCAAAGCCGGTTATGGGCACAAGTGTGCCTGCCCCGCCGTGCTTGGCGATCTTCTCATACAGTCCGAAGCCTGTCAGCACCGCACTGATAAGCACCAGTGTGACGGAAGTCCAGACGGCAGCGGACTTTTCGTCCAGAGCCAGACTTCTGACATAGATGTCGTGTATACCCTGTCCTATACAGCAAATAAGCCCGCCGATCAGAAACGCTTTTGGTATGTCCATATAGCTTTTTGAATTTGGCGAGGCTTTTTTTACCATGCTGTCATACTGCTGTTTTGATATGCTCATATAAACATCTCCTTTTGGGAGGTAGTATATGAAAAATGTCTTTTTTTATACAGAAATGACAGGAATATTGACAACAGACCGATTATGATTTATAATTTTTATTAGAAAAAACAGGAGGGGATATACATGAAACTCAGATTTTACAACGCATCAATACTTACAATGGAGGACATGGAAATACGCTCGGGAGAGGTATGGACAGACGGGGACACCATCACCTATGTTGGTGATGGCAAGCTATCTCAGGGAAAACCCGTCGACGAAAAATTCGACAGGGAGATAAATCTTGCAGGCAATCTTATCATGCCCTCATTCAAGAACGCGCATACACATTCGGCAATGACCTTCCTCCGCTCCTATGCGGATGATATGCCTCTCAACGACTGGCTTTTCAAGCAGGTGTTTCCAATGGAGGATAAGCTGACTCCCGACGACATCTACATCTTCACAAAGCTTGCGGCTCTGGAGTATTTTTCCTCCGGAACTACTGCCTGCTTCGATATGTACTTCCATCCGGACTATATCGAAAAGGCAGCGATAGACATCGGTATGCGTCTTGTGCTCTGCGGAGCGGTGTCAGGCGGGGACAATCAGGCGGACTTCGACTCTGCACTGACCCGTCTGGAAGATTTTTTGACCCGCTTCAATGGGAAACACCCGCTGGTCTCATTCAAAATGGGTTTTCACGCAGAGTATACAACTCACATTTCTATACTGAGAGCAATATCTGAACTTGCCCGAAAATACAAGCAGCCCCTGTACACACACAATTCGGAGACCGAGTCGGAAGTGGCAGGCTGTATCGAGCGTCACGGAAAGACCCCCACCGCTCTTTTTGAGGAGCTTGGAATGTTTGAGTACGGCGGCGGAGGCTTCCACTGCGTCCACATGACAGACGAGGACATGGAGATATTCAAAAAGCGGGGACTGTGGGCAGTGACCAATCCCTGCTCAAACTGCAAGCTTGCCAGCGGCATAGCCCCTCTTGCCGAAATGCGGGAGCGGGGGATAAATCTTGCCATAGGCACGGACGGTCCTGCCAGCAATAACGCTCTTGATATGTTCAGGGAGATGTATCTTGCGGCTGTGCTGCAGAAGGTGCGGGAAAAGGACGCCGCCGCAATGCCCGCAGATGCAGTCCTTGAAATGGCTGTAAAGGGCAGTGCCTTGGCAATGGGTCTGACAGACTGCGACATACTTGCAGCGGGAAAGAAAGCTGATATGCTTGTCATCGACCTGAACCGTCCCAATATGCAGCCCATGCACAATGTGGTGAAGAACATCGTTTTTGCAGGGTCAAAGGAAAATGTGAAAATGACGGTCAGCGGAGGAGTCATCGTGTACGAGGACGGCAGGTTCCCCACCCTTGATACAGAGAAAATTTACTCGGAGGCGAATGCCGCTGTTAAAGCGCTGATAGAGAGGTAACATACTATGCTTAAAAACATTTTAAAAGGCAGCGACTGCGCCGCCTGCAAAGTCTGCTGCGTCTTTGACAAGTACGACCTGTGGGAGACCCCTGTCCTTCACGGTGAGTTAAAATACCTTGTGTCCGAGCGTTTTCCTGAAACCTCCTTTGTGAAAAAAGGGGACGGCTGGATCTTCCGCATGGAGGAAACATCGGAGAACGGCGAGGAGCTTTACTACTGTCCCATGCTTGACAAGGAAAAAGGCTGTAAGCTTGGAGACGACAAGCCATTTGACTGCCGGATATGGCCATACAGAGTTATGGAGCTGGGAGGGAAAAGGGTCATTTCAATGGCGTCCATCTGTCCCACAATGTATAACAAGCCCCTGTCCGAGCTTTGCGGGGAGCTGGAGAAAAACGGTCTGGCGGAGAAAATTTTTGCTTTCGCAGATGAGTATCCGGATATCGTGAAGCCCTATGATAACGGATATCCTATACTAATGGTAAAATAATTTTTAAAATTTACAATTGGTAAAATAAGACCCCTCTTTCATTTCCGTTGAAAGAGGGGTCTTAAAAGCATTATTAAAATAAATCAGAATGTGTACCTGTGCGTTCAAGAGAAAGAACAAGTTCATTTTTATAAACTTTATAGATCAGCAGCCAGTCATTTTGAATATGACATTCACGGTATCCATTGAATTTGCCTTTAAGCTCATGGTCTTTGTTTTCGGGCGGCAGCGGCTGCTGGTTTACAAGCAGCTTGATTATTTTATTCAGATGTTTTTCATCAAGTCCGCGTTTTACTGCCCGCCGAAGCTCTTTTTTGAAACGAGAGGTCGGCTTGACGTTAAGTGTCATCATCGTCCTCCTCGCTGAGTATATCACGAAACATTTCATCAACATCGGTATATGTCTTTGCATACACCTTTCCGCTGATAATATCCTCACATTCCTGCATAGCTGCAATAGTTTCAGCATTAGGCTCAAGGTGTACATACTGCGGATACTCATCATATGACGCACGCTCAAATAATTCCTTTACCGCAGCTTCGGCGCTCATACCGCGAAAAGCGAATAACGCCAGTGCGTGTTCATAGGTGTTATCATCGATCTTTACAGTTATATCTGCCATATTATCAGCTCCTTTCAATAATATTATATCACAAAAAAGAGAAAAGTCAACATCAGGCAAAAAATGGATAAATACATTTTACTTCCCCGCCGGCATCAGACACTGTAACAGCGGCGCAAACACCGCAAATCCTGCAGCAATAAGAAGCTGCTGTCCGGTGAGAGGTATGGTACCGAAGATGATCTGCAGCGGCGGGAAGTATATGGCTGCGAAGATCACCGCCGTGGAGATCAGCACCGCTCCTATCAGCTTCTGATTGTTCAGATAGGGGACGGTGAAAATATTTTTCCGCTCCGACTTGCACTCGAATACATGACAGAGCTGGGACGCCACCAGCGTGAACAGAGCCGCAGTCCGCGCCGCAGTGACGCTTCCGGACATGATGTTTATCAGCGCAAAGCTCCCCACCGTGCAAAGTCCGATGAGTATTCCCCTGAAAATAATTTTTCCCATAAGACCCTCCGAGAAAAAGCTCTCGTCGCCTTTTCTGGGGGGCTTTTTCATGTTCTCCTTTTCGGGAGGCTCAACGCCAAGCGCAATTGCAGGCAGACCGTCCGTTACCAGATTTACAAGCAGTATCTGTGTGGGAAGCAGCACCATGGGCATTCCCATGATGATGCCAAGAAACATGGTCAGCACCTCTCCGATATTACAGCTCAGCAGGTACCGGACGAACTTTCTGATGTTTGCGTAAATACCCCGTCCCTGCTCGACTGCACTGACAAGGGTGGCGAAATTGTCGTCCAAAAGCACCATGTCCGCCGCCTGCTTGGTCACGTCCGTTCCCGTGATGCCCATGGAAACTCCGATGCCTGCTTCCTTTACCGCGGGAGCATCGTTGACTCCGTCTCCGGTCATTGTTACGATGTCCCCCCGGCGCTTGAAGGCACGGACTATCCGCAGCTTGTCGGCAGGACTTACCCTTGCAAAGACGGAGACCCTCTCGATAACATTGTCAAGCTCGTTGTCGGACATTGCTTCAAGCTCCGCTCCCGTGAGAACAAGGTCTCCCTCCCGCATGATGCCCGCCTGCTTTGCAACAGCGGCGGCGGTGTTTTTGTGATCTCCTGTTATCATGACAGTCTTGATGTGAGCGCTCCTGCACAGCTTGACAGCCTTCTTTGCCTCGGCACGGGGCGGGTCAAGCATACCTGCAAGTCCCAGAAAGACCATGCCGCTTTCCACGTCCGAAGCACTGCCGCTGTTCAGATCCTTTTTGCACAGAGCAAGGACACGGAGGGCGTTTCCGGTAAGACGGTCATGGACGGACATTATCTCTTGCTTTTTGCGGAGAGTAAGGGGCATGACTCCGCTGTCTGTCATAATAAATCCGCATCTTTTCAGGATCACGTCAACAGCGCCTTTTGTGTAGGCAGTCCGACCGCCCGCACTCGAGCATATGACAGTCATGCAGCGGGTGCCGCTGTCAAAGGGTATCTCGTCCACCTTTCTGTGAGTGGAGCGCAGTCCTTCTGCAGTGACGCCTCCTTTTGCCGCTGCAACAAGGAGAGCAAGCTCGGTGGGGTCTCCCGTAACCTGCCATTCTCCCGAGCCGTTAAGACGTCCCCGATCTCGTGCCGATGCGGCAGACTTCTTGTCGGCGGTTATGGACGCTGCCGTACATATTGTCCCGCACACAAGAGCCTCCCTCAGAGCAGGTTCTGACACAGGATTTACCCTCGCACCCTCAAGAGTGATCTCCCCCGACATACGGTATCCATTGCCTGTAAAGGAAAACTCTTTACCCCCTGCATAAAAACTTGTGACCGTCATTTTATTTTCGGTGACAGTGCCTGTCTTGTCGGTGCATATTACGGAGGTGCAGCCCAGAGTCTCAACAGAGTGGAGCTTGTGGACAAGAGCGTTTTTCTTGAGCATCCTGCTGACAGCAAGAGCAAGAGCGATGGTGACGGTGGCAGGCAGACCCTCGGGAATCGCCGCAATAGCAATGGTGATGCCTGTCATGAGCATATCAAAAACAGGCTCTCCCCGGAGGATACCGGCAGCGCTGACCAGAGCGCAGACCACAAGGCAGATGACGGCGACTGTTTTTCCCAGCTCTCCAAGACGCTTCTGCAGAGGGGTCTCCTCCTCCTCGATGTCGGTGAGCATACCGGATATTTTTCCTACCTGAGCATTTATTCCCGTGGCAATGACTTTTACCTCGGCAGTGCCCTTTGTAATGACAGTGCCGCTGTAAACAATGCCCGATTTTCCGATGGAGTTGTCCTTGTCGTCCGGGTCCCCTGCGAATTTTTCCACAGCGGCGGACTCTCCCGTCAGGACGCTTTCCTCGGCAAAAAGACCCTTTTCGGTGAGGATGACGCCGTCTGCAGGGACCTTGTCTCCTGCTTCAAGACGGACGATGTCTCCGGGAACAAGCTCCGCAGCGGGCAGGGTCATAAGAACGCCGTCCCTCCAGCATTTTGCAGAGGGGGCGGTCATATTTTTCAGGGCAAGGAGGGTGCGCTCGGTCTTGTACTCCTGAATAAATCCAAGTATGGCGTTGAGCAGGACGATGATGATTATAGTCACCGCGTCGTAGATCTCGCCTAAAAAGACAGATATCGCCGTGGCAACAAGGAGGATAAGGATCATGATGTCTCGGAACTGTCCAAGGAAAATTTTCAGGGGACGGGCTTTTTTTTCGCTTGCAAGAGAGTTCTCCCCGTATTTTTTCAGCCGCTCGGCAGCCTCCGCAGAGGATAGTCCGTAGGGACTGGCGGTATAGGGCTTATCAAGTATTTCAAGCATTTGCGGTGCTCCTTTCACATTTACAAGTCTTGTCCTTATTAAAACTATATTCGGACAAACATGGAAACAGAACACCATATGAAATTTATCGGGGGAGACCCTTTTGAACGTGCGCTGTCGAAAAAGAAGTTTTTACAAATTTAAGTTGTGAAACAAAGGCAGCTTATTATGTAAACTACAGACATAAAGTTCAGTCCCAGAAAAAAAGCCCGGACACCTCATTTTCAGTTTTGCATTTCGGGCATTGCAGTGTAGTTATGTGATCTAAATCATTGTCACTATACTCTGACATTATTTTTTTGCATTTCGGACAATTGTGAGGATAACTTTTCAAAAGTTGATAATCTGATTTCAGCTGATGTCGCATTACATAAGGAACATATCCCAATTGCTCAACAGTTTGTTCACCATACTTTTTGTAAGCAATTTCTTCCGGCTTTTTGGGAGCGTACAGAGAAAGATTTTGTAATACCTTCCAATTACCGCAGGAGTTGCATATGTATAAATAATCTTCTGCATCAACGGCTATATAAGCTTGGCTTTTAATAAGTTCTTTCCATTCTTTTCCGTATTTGCCTGCTTTGATTTTTTTGATAGATGATTCATATACCTCCGTGAAGAAAAATCCTGAACCTAAGTGAATATCATACTTATGTCCGCAATTTTTGCATACAAAGGAAAGACCTTTTCCCATAAAAAACACCCCACCATCATTTGTTGAAATAATTATATCATTTATTTATAAAAAAGTAAAGCGAGGTACGTCTAATGGCTATCCAAAAGCCATTAGACTGCGGACAAAGCCGCACCTCGTTCGGGGGAAGGAAATCCCTCGAACCCCTTCTCAAAAAACAATGTTATAAGACCAATAAAGCAAATTATTTAATCTGACTTTTAGCTTACAAAGTATTGACAATGTAAGTATAATAATGTACAATATACTTATAAGCATATTGATTTGCTGAATTTTTAAGGAGATGATCTTATGTCTGATACTTCAAGTGTTACAATTCGTGTCGATACT
>JAFLUI010000057.1 GCA_022508825.1 Oscillospiraceae bacterium | reverse complement strand
GGAGATAAGCAGACGTAAGGTCTACAGCAGATGGGTGTGCATCGTCAGCTTTGCAGTTGTGGGAGCCACCTTTGCTCTGTTCTTCGGCGGGAAAGCCATGGACGCTGTTTTTGCAGGGCTTATTTCAATGCTGATATTCTGTGTGTCCGAGCTGGTGGACAGGGTCAAGCCCAGTGTGTTTTTCAAAAGCGTCATATGCTCAATGCTGACCGCCGCAATTGCCGTCATTGTTTCAAGGACGGGACTTACAGACGGCTTTGACAAGGTGATAATAGGAGCGTCAATGAATCTTGTCCCCGGAATAATTTTTACGAATTGTATGCGTGATTTTATAGCAGGGGACTTTCTTGCAGGGCTTTACACACTTATCGAAGCTCTGCTCATAGCCGTGGGAATGGCTGTGGGAGCGGCGTCCGCAATAGCTCTGTTTACCATGACATAAAGGAGAAAAAAGAATGGATATTGTAATTAATGAAATAATTATGCCATGTGTGTACAGTCTTATTGCCTCCATTGCATTCGGAGTGCAGTTCAACATCCGGTTAAAGCACATGATAACAGCCGGGATAGGCGGTACCATAACCCAGCTGATCTTCATTGCATTTCAGGCTAATGACGTAGGGGAGATGCTCTGCTATTTCTTCTCTGCTGCTGCGGTGTCGGTGTATGCCGAGCTTATGGCAAGAAGACTCCGGGTGCCGGTGAATATGTACCTTGTTGTGGGGATAATCCCTCTTGTTCCGGGAGGGTATATGTACAACACCATGATAACTCTTATCGGCGGCGATGTGGATATGTTCGGTCATCAGCTTGCGGAGACCTTCGGCATAGCGGGCTCCATTGCAATGGGAGTATTCGCGGTCTCCGCCCTGATGCGGCTTATACGTATAGTAACAAAGAAGGCGATATGATTTTCGGCAAATTTTTCCGAATACTGCGTTAAAGATCCTTGAAATACACGCGTATTCCTGCGGATCTTTGCCTTGTCTTCGAAAAAATTTTCTCGAAAATTCGGTTTTGATTTATTACTCTGCTTCTGCGGATTCGATTATCATGTATGCGATGCCGCTGTTGTCAAATGCAGCTTTAAGGTCATCGACAGCGTTAAGTGTAGCTGTGTCGCTGACGGTGATATGTACCTCGCACTCTTTTTCAAAGCTGCCTATCTTTTCGATAAGCTCGTCAATGGTGACGGTATCGTTGTTATACAGGTATTTGTCCTCGGAAACGGTGACGTCAATATAATTGGTTTCAGCGGGGGTATCATCGGAAACGGTCTCCGCTTCAGGACTGACTGTTCCGATGGCAGGCATTATACCGCCGTCGCTGTTCCCACCAAATCCAAGCATACCGTTGCCGAACAGAAATGCAAGGACTGCAAGGATAATAAGCAGCAGTATTACAAAAATAATTACTCCGCCGCCCTTTTTCTTTGATTTTTCTTTACTCATTAAAACCACCTCATTTTGAAATATTTATACTGGAGCAATAAAATTGCTTGTATTCCCTGCGTACCTCGTCTATGTAAGCTTCAAAGTCGCTTTTGTAATATGAGCCGTTATCATTGCTGTCATAAAGCAGGACACCGATAACAACATCGTCAGTCCTGAATCCTGCGTCACTTAAAATTCCGGTCAGCTCTGCGGTAAAGTCCGCAGAATTTTCGGAGGCTATCTCTCCTATTTTACGGTTTCCGTTTCTGACCGTTACTGTCCATTTTTTCCGGCTTTCAATATTTAAATTAATTGTAATTACTGCCCCGTCCTGAAAGTCCATAAGAGCTCTGGCATTGTCGGCGGCGTTTTTGTCTGCCTCCCGTATTTTCTCCATTTCGGAGTCTGCTTCCCGGCGCCATTCTTCCTTTTCAAGCTCAAATTCTTTTTTGTCCTCTTCAAGCTCTGCAGCATAGCTTTGCGCCTGTGCGGTCTGCTCTGCTGCTTCGGTTTTTATGGCGTCCGCTGTATTCTTGAAGTTTATAAGAAACCAGAATAAAATTATCATTGTAATGTCAAGGAGAGAGGTAAAGTCAAGAAATATCCGGTTCCGCTTCATTTTTCTCACCTTTTTCATCTGAATTGAAGTCAAGATTTCTGCGCTCGATCCCTATACGATATCTTTCATTTGCGTCCTCCACAAGCGGAGCTAAAAAGCAGTCTGCGATCTTAAATCCCACTCCGAAAACTGCTCCCCAGAATGTTGATGTCAGCGCTCCGAAAAAATTATTTGTGATACTGGCATCACTTCCTGACAGGTCTAATTTTAAAAGCGCGATGACCGTTCCGATCATTCCTAAAAGGGGGAAAACCGATACCAGAGTAACAAAGGCTCCGTACAGCTTATCCTGCTTTAAGCGTATCTCCATGATCTCGGCTTCCGAGGCTTCCTTCAGCTTTTTTGTTGATTCAAGCTCTAAATTATTTTCTTTTCTTCTTACGCATGGTTCGCCAAGCACGGAGTACAAATTATCATTTGCTTTTTTGGCTTCCGCCAGCAGGACTACCGTTATTGCCATTGCAATAAAAATAATTATATCATATCCCAATAAATTTCGCCCTATGATCTCCCAAAAGTTCATATTCCTATCACTCCTAAGAAACATTATACAACATTTTCAGACACATTGCAATAGAAATCTGCCTTTTCCTGCGGGCAGATTTTTTCTGTGTAATATTATCTCATTAAAGCTTGAAATTTCCATAAAAGTATGATATAATAACTATATATGTCTTTGTTTAACGCAGATGAAAGGAGATATGTCCCTGAAGGGACATGACAATAACATGAAAATTGCCATTCTGGAAGCGAAAACTGTATCAAAGGGCGACGTTTCCTTTGAGGGAATATACCGTCTGGGCGAGGTCACGGAGTACCCCCTGACTCCGGTGGAGGACATCGTAAAAAATGTAGGGGATGCAGAGGCTGTTCTCTGCAACAAGACCCCTTTTACAAGGGACGTCCTCACTGCCTGTCCAAATCTGAAATATATCGGGCTCTGCGCCACGGGGTACAACAATATCGACCTTGAAGCCTGCCGTGACCTTGGCATAACGGTATGCAATGTCCCCGCTTATTCTACGGGAGCGGTGGCTCAGCAGGTTTTTTCCTTTATCCTGTACTTCGCAAACAAGTCATCTAAATATAATAAATTTGTAAAGCACGGCGGCTGGATACGCTCAGAGACATTTTCCGACTTCGTTTACCCCATTCAGGAGCTGGCGGGAAAGACTATCGGCATAATCGGCTACGGCTCTATCGGACGCAAGGTGGCAAAGATCGCTCAGGCATTCGACATGAACGTTATCGTCACCACCCGTACCGCACGTCAGGACAGCTCTGTAAAGTTCGTGAGCCTGAAAGACCTTTTCTCACAGGCGGACATCATAACCGCTCACTGTCCCCTTACCGAGGACACAAATCAGCTTATCTGTGCGGAGACCCTTGCTTACTGCAAGCCATCCTGCGTTATCATAAACACAAGCAGGGGAGCAGTTGTAAACGAGCAGGACCTTGCGGACGCTCTCAACGAAGACCGCATTTCAGGAGCGGCGGTGGACGTCCTCTGCAAAGAGCCCATGGAGGAGGGAAACCCTCTTATGACGGCGAAAAACTGCATCATAACTCCACATGTTGCATGGGCGCCTCTCGAAACAAGGCAGCGGCTCATAAGGATAGTTACGGAGAATCTGAGAGCTTATATTGACGGGGACCCTGTAAACACGGTGTCCGCAGACTGAACGAGGGAGAAAAGATCATGTTTGATATAAACGAAAAGAAAAGGATAGTTATAAAGGTGGGTACCTCCACCCTCACACATAAGACCGGCAGACTGAATCTGCGGAGAGTGGAAAAGCTGGTAAAGGTACTGGCGGACATCCAGAACAGCGGCAGGGAGGTCATTCTTGTTTCCTCCGGAGCGGTGGGTCTGGGAATGTCCAAAATGAACCTTCCGGAAAAGCCCAAGGACACCGCCATGAAGCAGGCGTGCGCGGCTGTGGGTCAGTGTGAGCTGATGTATATGTACGGCAAGCTTTTCGGGGAGTACAATCTTACTGTGGCGCAGATACTGCTGACCAAGCACATTTTTGACTCCCCCCGCAAAAACAACGTTGAGAATACCTTTGAAAAGCTCATTGCTCATAATATCATACCGGTAGTAAATGAAAATGACACGGTGGCTATAGACGAGCTGGAGCTTGAGATAGGCGAGAATGACAGTCTGGCGGCGTTAGTGGCTATCTTCTGTCAGGCGGATATGCTCATTATTCTTTCCGATATAGATGGCTTTTACGACGGCAACCCGAGAGAAGACCCGGACGCAAAGCTGATACCCATGATAACGGAGATCGACGACCGTATCCGCTCTCTTGCGGGAGGGGCAGGCTCCGGTCTTGGCACAGGCGGTATGGTCACAAAAATCAAGGCTGCGGAGGTCTCGATGTTCGAGGGCATCGACATGGCGATACTCAACGGTGAGGATCCTGCAGTGCTGTATGATTTCCTTGACGGCAAGCAGGTGGGTACTGTCTTTGCGGCAGCAAAATAAATAGTGTCAAACAACAGATCAGGGAGGATATTTTATGAATTATGCTGAGACTTTGGGAGCAAAGGCAAAGGCTGCGGAAAAGGCTATGCGCTGCGCTTCCACGGAAGAAAAAAATAACGCTCTGAGAGAGATCGCAGAGGCTTTAAAGCAAAATACAGAAGAAATACTGGCTGCCAACGAGACCGATCTTGTGGAAGCAGAGAAAAACGGTATGTCCGCGGCGATGCAGGACAGGCTCCGTCTCACGGAAGCAAGAATAAAGGATATCGCATCAGGGGTCATGGACGTGATAAAGCTGGAGGACCCTATCGGTGCAATGGACGGCGGCTCGCTCCGTCCCAACGGCATGAGGATAACAAAAATACGGGTGCCTCTTGGTACCATAGGGATAATTTTTGAGTCCAGACCCAATGTTACGGTGGATGCTGCAGTGCTGTGTCTCAAAGCGGGAAACACGGTCATACTCCGGGGCGGCAAGGAGGCGTACCACTCCAATAAATGTCTTTGCGAGGTAATGAGGGCTGCTGTGGAGAGAAGCGGTCTTCCTGCAGATGCTGTCCAGTTCGTGGACGACACCACCCGTGAGGTCACCTCCCAGCTTATGAAGTGCAGCGATTATCTGGACGTTCTCATTCCCAGAGGGGGAGCAGGTCTTATACGTGCTGTAAAGGAGAATGCGACTGTCCCCGTCATCGAAACGGGAGTGGGAAACTGTCACGTTTTCATTGACGAGACCGCTGACCCCGACATGGCTGTCAATATCGTGGACAACGGAAAGACTCAGCGTCCCTCGGTGTGCAATGCGATAGAATCCCTGCTTGTCCATGAGAATATAGCTGACAAGGTGCTGCCGCTGGTGAAAGCTCGTCTTGACGCTCACAACGTTGAGATTCGGGGATGTGAAAAAACCGCTTCAATTCTCGGAGACTGCGTTGTACCTGTCACCGAGGAGGACTATGCAACTGAGTTCCTTGACTATATTATCTCTGTCAAGGTCGTTAAGGACATAGACGAGGCTATTTCTCACATTTCAAAATATACAACGGGACACAGCGAATGTATCGTTACGAACTCCCTTGCAAATGCGGAGAAGTTCAGGAATGAGATCGACGCTGCGGCTGTTTATGTGAACGTCTCCACAAGATTTACCGACGGGGGAATGTTCGGTCTGGGCGCGGAGATAGGCATATCAACACAGAAGCTTCATGCAAGGGGACCTATGGGACTGCGTGAGCTTACGTCCATGAAATATCTTATTGACGGAAACGGACAGATACGATGATCGTCCTGATGAAAGGAATTTATAATTATGAGTGATGATAAAAAGGATTTTTTTGACTACGACAGCTATATAAAGGACAACGTAGGCAAAATGAGAAGCGGAAAGTCCAGAAAGGCTGAGCATTCAAAGCAGAAGCCTGCAAGACTTACCCGTTTCAAAAAGGAAAAGGATGCGGCGGCTAAGCAGCAGGAAAGGGAAGCGGCGGTAGACAGGCAGATCAAAAAAGAAGTGGCAGACCTGAAGCAGCTGAAGCCTGAGCCTGCAGAGGTAAAACATCCGAAAAAAAAGACGGAGCATGAGTCCATCGAAAGCATAAAGAGAATGTTCGGGGAAGCTCTGGACGAGACAAACGATGATCTTGCAGAGCTTACCTTAGAGCAGCCTGAGCCGGACGCCCCCATCGAAAACCCTGAGGGCATCCGCAGAAAGCTTTACTATTTATTCGGTATCGTTCTCTCTCTGCTTGCGATAGTTGGACTTATCTCCACGGTGAACTTTTCTGTCGGGGTGGTCAAGAATTTCGCGGACAACACTCAGCAGAAAAATGAGTTTGCAAAATTCATATATCCCATAGTTATCTGCGATCCCGCTCCCTTTAACCAGACGGTAAAGCTGCGCAGCGACACAATGCTTACCTCTGCAATATGGGACATAATCCTTTACGAGGATAAGACCAAGTACGAGGCGGATTTCGACATGATAATCGTTCCCGAGGTGGACGTGGAGCAGCACGCTACAAAGCTGTTCGGACCCGGTCTCAGCTTCGAGCATCAGTCCCTGCTCAATGCGGACGTGCAGTTCTATTATGATGAGACCATAAAGTCCTATCGTGTGCCCTCAAATCCAAAGTATTTTACCTACTCACCTTATATTGAAGAGGTTTCCAGAGTGGGGGATCGTTATACTCTTGTTGTGGGATATGTGTCTCCTACTCCTGCATGGCTGACCCTTACCTCCGACGACGAGCCGGAGCCTGAAAAGTATGTGGAATACATTGTTTCCAAGCGAAGCAACGAGATGACTCTGGTGGCTATACAGGAATCCGACAGGGTAGTGGAGTCTCCGCATGGGCTTTGATTTTCAGAAAGGATTTTTATAATATGTCATGGATATATGAAAATATTGACTGTCTGACCACTCCCTGCGGAGATATAACTGTCACAGATGAAAATGATAACAGATGCAGGTTTTCTGTAGGAGAAAATCCCTACAGACCGGATCAATACTTGTTTTATGGGACAGAGAATGAGAAAACTATCAACACAGATACAAATTATATGATATGTATTGATGTTGATGATCTGCAGGTGGGAGCCCGTTACAAAGTACGTTTGTCTGGCTGCAAGCTTCATTATGGAGACAGCGACGAGCATACAACGGCTGTTTCGGGCATATCAAATGGTTACAGTATCGCAATAGGCTCATATGATCCTAATGATGATGAAAAAGTGAGTCAGGCATATGCGTATTTACAAAAGGAAAAAGCTTCTCAACATGACATCAGATATGATGAAAGCAAATTTGTCAGATATGAAATTGATATGCTGGGAGACTGTTCCGGATTTGTTTTCAAAATGTTGGACAACTCTGAAAAGGATATAAAATTTCCGGTGGCGTGGATAGAAAATAACTATACAAGGTTCATGGACTATTATGAAAATGACGAATATTATGAACATTATTATCTGGCAGCAGTAGAAAACTGGACTATATAATATTTGTCCGAAAGAGGTAGAAAAATGACCAAAACAAACGCCATGCGGCTTCTTGAAAAGGCGGGGATACCTTTCCGGACGGCAGAATATGAGGTCGACGAAAGCGACCTGTCCGGTGTACACGCGGCGGAAGTCACGGGACAAGACCCGGGCACCATGTTCAAGACCCTTGTGCTGAAAGGGGACAAAAGCGGATTTTTCGTCTGCTGTATTCCCGTAAACAGGGAGCTTGATCTGAAAAAGGCGGCGAAGGTCTCCGGCAATAAAAAGTGTGAGATGCTCCATGTAAAAGACCTGCTTGGTGTCACCGGATACATTCGGGGAGGATGCTCTCCTGTGGGTATGAAGAAAAAATTCCCCACCTATATGGATATTTCAGTGGGAAACCATGAGGAAATTTCCGTAAGCGCAGGAGTACGGGGAATGCAGATAATTACAGAGCCGCACAGGCTTTGTGAATATATAGACGCAAAAATGACGGATATTACCGTTGATAATTAATATATGGAGGTTATTTTATGGCAAGTGAGATCAGAGATGTAAACCTGTGGGAAAGCGGTGAGACCAAGATACAGTGGGTAAAAAATAATATGCCCCTGCTCAGAGGCATTGAGGAGGAGTTTTCCGCTGAAAAACCGTTTAAGGGGATAAAAATTGCACTGTCAGTTCATTTGGAGGCGAAGACTGCATATCTGTGCCGCGTTCTTGCTGCCGGAGGCGCTGAAATGTACATTACGGGAAGCAATCCGCTGTCCACACAGGACGACGTTGCGGCGGCTCTTGTTCACGGGGGACTCAACGTTTTTGCATGGTATAATGCTACTGACGAGGAGTATCACCGTCACACCTCTGCGGTAATTGAAGCGGGTCCCAACATCATCATTGACGACGGCGGAGACCTTGTGAACCTTATCCACAACGAGTACCCCGAAAAGATCAAGGACGTTATCGGCGGCTGTGAGGAGACCACAACAGGCATTATCCGTCTTATTGCCATGGCTAAGGAAAACAAGCTGGAGTTCCCCATGGTTCTTGTAAATAACGCTGACTGCAAGCATCTGTTCGACAACCGCTACGGTACGGGACAGTCTGTATGGGACGGCATAAACCGCACGACTAACCTTATTGTTGCAGGCAAGAATGTTGTTGTGGCAGGCTATGGATGGTGCGGAAAGGGCGTTGCTATGCGTGCAAAGGGTCTTGGTGCGGAGGTCATCGTCACCGAGATAGACCCCATCAAGGCTATGGAGGCTGTTATGGACGGCTTCAAGGTGATGAAGATGACCGAGGCTGCAAAATTAGGCGACTTTTTCGTTACAGTAACAGGCTGTCGGGACGTTATCACCGAGGAAAGCTTCCGTGTAATGAAGGACGGAGCTATCTGCTGCAATGCGGGTCACTTTGACGTTGAGGTGGACGTTGCCACTCTGAAAAAGATCGCTGTGGAGACAAAGACTGCCCGTCACAACATTCAGGGGTACCGTCTTGATAACGGCAGATGGATATATGTCATTGCAGAGGGACGTCTTGTCAATCTGGCAGCGGGAGACGGACATCCTGCGGAGATAATGGACATGAGCTTTGCTATTCAGGCACTGTCTGCGCTTCATCTGGTGAAAAATAAGGGCTCACTTACCGAAAAAATAATTGACGTTCCAAAATACATTGACCGTGAAGTTGCGGAGAGAAAGATTCGCTACTGGGGCATGGAGATCGACAAGCTCACCGATGTGCAGGAGGCTTATCTCAATAGCTGGGGTGAATAATGAAGATCAGGAATATAGTGATGGGATTGATTACGGCGCTGTCCGCTTTTTCAGCCTGTGAAGCGGGAAAGCAGGACGGCGCTTTCCCTGATGGAACTAAGGCAGCAGGCAGTACCGCATCGTCTGCAGAGACGGAAGCAAAGGCTTCGGGATATACAAAGGTTTGCTACTCCGGTTACTACTCGGACAACGGTCTGGCTGTTGTCATGGTTGAGGACTCCTCCGGCAGTAAAAGGAGCGGTTATATTGATAAGTCCGGAAATTGGGTGATCCCTCCGCAGTTTTATGATGCTAATGACTTTGCTTCAAACGGATTGGCGCGTGTCGGTGCGGGAAGCTCCCGTGAGGACTGCAGGTACGGATTTATTGATGAAACAGGCTCATGGGTAATAGAACCGCAGTTCACATCGGCAGGGGACTTTGCGGATAATGGTCTTGCCTATGCACAGGCGGAAGATCATACATATGGCTATATTGATGCGTCAGGAACTTTTGTTATAGAGCCTCAGTTTGAGGAAGCATATGGATTTACTGATGAGGGATATGCACTTGTTTATAAAAGCTGGCATCAGGGTCTGATAAATGAAACTGGAGTTTTTATTTTAGACCCTGAGTTTGATAATTTCGGAAACTTTGCAGAAAACGGTCTGGCAGTTGCAGAATCTGATGGAAAAGGCGGATATATCAACAAAAGCGGACATCTGGTGATAGAACCGAAATTTGATTATACGGACAATTTCAGCAGCAACGGTCTGGCTGCCGTCGGAGTTGACGGAAGGTGCGGCTACATTGACGAAACAGGGGCTTGGGCAATTGAACCGGCGTTTGGTATGGCTGGACATTTTACGGGAGACTGTCCTGCGCGTGTGGCAGTCAACGAAAAGTGGGGATATATCGACGATTCGGGCAATTATGTGGTGGAACCTAATTTAGACGGGGCAAGGGATTTTTCCATAAATGGCTTTGCTGCGGTCCAGATAGACGGCAAATGGGGATATATTGATAAGTCCGGTTCAGTTGTTATTGATCCGCAGTTTGACAGGGCGGATCTCTTTAAAGACGGGTTTGCTTTTGTCCGGGAAGGCGGCAAGTATGGTCTGATAAATACAGAGGGCTCCTATGTTATAGAACCGCAGTTCGATAATGTCGTATCTTTTGATGACAATATGCTGGCTTCTGTCTCTGTTGATAAAAAATGGGGGTGCGTTGACAAAAGCGGTACTCTGGCAATAAAGCCTCAGTTTGACGGACAGTTATATTTTGATGATGAGGGTCTTGCGTGGGTGCGTCTTGGCGGAAAATATGGTCTGATAGATGAAACAGGGGCTTATGTTTCAGACTTGCGGTATGATTATGGGGAGTTCACCGCTCAAAAGGGTCTGTATCGTGTTCAGACCGGTGACAGAACGGGATATATTGACAAAACAGGAGCTTGGGTGGCTGAGCCTCATAATTGATCTAATAAAGCCTGCCAACCGAAAAACGGCTGACAGACAAAAGCGGGACATTCTCTGTCCCGCTTTTTATTTGCTTCTGATCGTAGTATACAAATTAAATATTGTTTTATTGGCTTTCTGTGCCATTCGCACTGTCTGTCCTGTACCGCTGCGGAAGTCATTTTCATTGTAATAGCAGATACAAATATCGCCCAGTTCTACAAGACGGGCATTTCTTTTTTTCATGCAGTCTTTAGTATAATTATCGGATACTATTTTAATATCATCGGCAAATCCAAGGATTATATTATACTCTGCTTTTTGTTCATCGCTCCATTTAAGTGTCTGCTGTTCAGGGGGACATGGCAGGATGAGATGCAGCTTTACATCATAACATTTTTTCAAAAGTATCACTGACAATGAGCAGAATGCGTCCCAACCGTATGCCCCTCCGGCATAGAAATCGGTAACGCCGTCCTCTGCACATCCGAAAAGCACATATTTAAAGTGGTCGATGAAGGCTGGATCACTTGCCAGTGAGAACTCCCTGTGCCCGGTAAAAAAACATGATTTTGCTGACATAATGTGTTATCTCCTCACATAAATAATGTTATTATAAATTAACATATATTATAACATATTATTATAATATGTGTCAAGTTATAATATATATTAGAGGTGATATTATGTCTGAGGAGTTGAGAATACCCAAGCGTTCACATCTTAAAGGTGACGATGGACATAAAACATTTTCCATAAGAGTTAAAAATGAAACATTTGAAGAACTTGAAAGACTAGTAAAGGAAACTGCTATATCCCGAAACGCTATAATCAACATTATGCTTGAATTTGGAATAAAAAACTGTGTAATAGAAGATCAATAAAAATCCCCCCGTTCATTTTTTCATGGACGGGGGTTCATTTTTTATAATTTTAAATATCCTCATTTTTTAGCTGTTCATCAATATCCCTGCCGCCGTACATAACATGAATTATTGTTACGACTCTTGTTTCTTCATTTGGTATGTACAGCACTACAAAATTATCCACAGGCATAATTCGCAAGCCTCTGGAATGCCACGGCTCTGTTTCGTATCTTCTGAAACGCATAGGCATATTATCAAGACTCATAATAGCTTTTTCCAGCCTGTTAAGCTGTTTTGCTGCATTTTGCGGCGACATGAGGTCAAATGCAATGTATTTATAAATGTTCCTCATATCATCTCTTGCGGATGCGGTCATTTCTACTGTAAAGATCATAATTTATATTCTTTGCGTATGTCGGCAAAAACCTTTTCAGCAGGTTCGGTGCGTCCTGCCAGCATATCCGCATATCCTTTCTCTATTTCTGCGTCAAATTCTTCCTTTGAAAGAGCGCCCATAGCCAATGGCTTTTTTACAGGAAGTTTTACATCAAAAGGCAGACCATTCTGCAGTATGATCTGCTTATAGAACATATTTATAGCGTTGGACGCAGGTATTCCAAGAGCGGCAAGAATGCTTTCTGCCTGCTCCTTTACGTCAGGCTCTATTCTTGCATATAAGTTTGCGGATTTTGCTGCCATAGTGTATCTCTCCTTTGCGTAAACATATTTATTAATTATATTATATGCATTTGTAAGCACAAAAGCAATACATTTTTGAGATTTTACAAAATATTCATAAAAAAGCCTGTCAACCGTGAAAAACGGCTGGCAGGCTCGATTTTTATACTCTTATTGCATCAGAAACCAAGTATTTTCTGGAAATCAGCGGATATCTTCGCTTCAAGAGCGTCTGCTTCCTTCTTGGTCTCTCCGGTGGTGGTGTAGTATGCCTTGATCTTAGGCTCTGTGCCGGATGGACGGATTATTACGGAAGCTCCGTCGGTGAGAGTGAATGCAAGAACGTCCGACTTGGGAAGTGTCAGCTTTGTCTTTGATCCTGTCTTGCAGTCAGTGGAGCTGCTGTCAAGATAATCAGCAAAGTTTGTTACCTCCAGACCTCCGATAGCCTTGGGAGTATCGGTGCGGAGCATTGTCATAAGCTCCTTCATTTTCTGCATACCGGAAGCTCCCTCGCAGGTGAAGGACTTCTGGGTATGTGTGTATACTCCGTACTTCTTGTACATATTCTCGCGAGCCTGAAGCAGGGAGATGCCCTTTGTACGGTAGAATGCTGCCATTTCGCAGATGAGCATGGATGCCACAACAGCGTCCTTGTCTCTTACGTAGGAGCCTGCAAGGTAGCCGTAGCTCTCCTCAAAGCCGAATACATATCTGTCCTCCTCACCCTTTGCTTCGAGGAAGCCGATCTGCTCTCCGATGAACTTGAAGCCGGTGAGGACTTCGATTATCTTTACGCCGTATTCCTTTGCGATAGCCTTTGTGATATCTGTTGTAACGATGGTCTTGACTGCTATAGGATCCGCCGGCATAGTTCCAAGCTTTGTCCTTTCGGAGCAGACATATTCAAGCAGCATTGCTCCCACTTCGTTTCCTGTAAAGAGGACGTATCCGCCGTTTCCGTCGGGAACTGCGATACCGACGCGGTCAGCATCGGGATCGGTCGCAAGAAGCAGATCGGGCTTTACGGTATCGCAAAGCTTAAGACCCAGCTCCAGAGCCTCCTTGATCTCGGGGTTTGGGAAGGGACAGGTAGTAAAGTTTCCGTTGGGATACTCCTGCTCGGGAACTACCGTAACGTCTGTGATGCCGATCTTTTTCAGTATCATGCGGACAGGCTTGTTTCCAGTTCCGTTAAGGGGAGTGTAAACGACCTTCAGTCCGCTTGATGCGCACAGATCGGTGTGGATGCCCTGCTCTGCAACCTTTTCGATATAAGCGTCGATAACATCCTGCTTGATATATTCGATAGTGCCGTCGCTGAGACCCTTGTCAAAGGAGATCACCTTTGCGCCGTCAAACATGGGGATCTTGTTGATATTTTTCAGAACGATCTCAGCTGCGCCAAGAGTAAGCTGACAGCCGTCGGGACCGTATACCTTATATCCGTTGTATTTAGCGGGGTTGTGGCTGGCTGTGACAACGATGCCTGCGCTGCACTTAAGCTCACGTACTGCAAAGGAAAGCATAGGTGTAGGCATAAGCTCATTGTAGATATACACCTTGATGCCGTTTGCAGCAAGGACAGCGGCTGCTTCCTTGGCGAACACGTCCGACTTTATTCTGCTGTCGTATGCGATAGCCACGGAGGGATTTACGGGGAAAGCTTCGTTTACATAGTCTGCAAGACCCTGTGTAGCACGTCTGATAGTATAGATGTTCATTCTGTATGCGCCTGCGCCGATAACGCCGCGGAGACCTCCTGTACCGAATTCGAGGTCACGGTAGAATCTGTCGGTGATGGCTTCTGCGTCGCCTTCGATGGACTTAAGCTCTGTCTGAAGGTCAGGGTCGTCAACTGCCTTTTCACACCAAAGTGAGTAAAGCTCTGTTTCATTCATAACAATTACCTCCACGTCAAAAATAGAGTATCCAATGTATACTAATGATATGATTATACCACAAAAAAACCTGTTTGGAAATAGCTTTTAAAAAAATTAACAACTTTTTTTACAGGCATTGCTCTCCATTTGTAAAATTTAAGGCGGGATTTTGTTAATAAATAATTTACGAAAAGATTTGGATAATTTCTTGTTAAAATTGTACATTGGTGGTATAATATAGTAGTATTTTGATTATTTTGAGGTGATCTCTTTGAGCTTTAACAAGGAATTCGGCTATTTTGAAAGTACAAACGGCGCTGACCGTATTGCATACTATGTTTATACTCCAAAGGACAGGGAGATTCGCGGGACGCTCCAGATAGTCCACGGGATGTGCGAATACTGCGCAAGATACGAGGACTTCATAAGCTATCTCTGTGAAAACGGGATAATGGTCTGCTGTCACGACCAGCTTGGACACGGAAGCTCCGTTTCCGATAAGAGCAAGCTGGGCTATTTCGCTCCCGAGAGGGGCTGGCACTTCCTTGCAAAGGACGCTGCAAAGCTTACAAAGACCATCAAGGACAAGCACCCCGAGTGCAGGAAGCTCCCTTATTTTATCCTTGGACACAGTATGGGCTCTCTTGTGGTGCGGACGGCTCTCACAAGATACGGCTTTATGTATGACGGAGCAATAATACTTGGCACTCTGAACACAAGTGTGGGCGCGGACGGAGGTATTGTTCTTACAAGCACTCTCTGCAGGGTCAAGGGCGGCACAAACCGCTCCCCGTTTATTGACAGGCTTGTTTTCGGCGTCGCCAATAAAAGGATAGAAAACCCTGTCAGCGAGTATTCGTGGCTCTCCCGGGATGACGAGGTGGTGCTTGCTTATGAAAGAGACCCCCTCTGCAATTTCCATTTTACTCTGAGAGGCTACTACGACCTGATGTTCCTTATAAGCTATGTTGCCGCTAAAGACTGGGCAGGAAAAATAGACAAGGATCTCCCCATGTTTATATGCAGCGGCAGCGAGGATCCCATAGGAAGCTACGGAGAGGACCCCAAGGAGGTCTTTGACGCTCTCAATGATGCGGGGGCTACAGACATAGAGCTTAAAATTTACAGCGGCGCAAGACATGAGCTGCTCAACGAGACAAACAAAGAGGAGGTCTATGCCGACCTGCTTGAATGGCTCAATAATCACATGGCAATACTGACTGAATAAATTGGAGGACTAAAGATGTACGCAAAGGTAAGAAGTCTTGGACTGTTCGGGCTCAACGCTTTTCCGGTGGACGTTGAAATTGAAATAAGCAAGGGGACTCCCATATTTGACATTGTGGGTCTTGCGGATACGGCAGTAAAGGAAAGCCGGGAGAGGATCCGTTCTGCACTGAGGGCTAACGGGATATCATTTCCTGTGTCAAGGGTAATAGTCAATCTGGCTCCTGCGGATACGAAAAAATCAGGCAGCGTCCATGACCTTGCCATATTTGCGGCGATGCTCTGCGCTCTTGGTCAGATAGATGAGGCTGAGATATCAGACACCGCTTTTATAGGAGAGGTGGCTCTTAACGGAGATGTGCGTCCCATAAACGGAGTCCTTCCAATGGTGCTTCTTGCTAAAAGGGAGGGGTTTGAAAATGTGTTCGTCCCTGCAGAGAACGCCTATGAGGCAAGCGTCGTTGACGGGGTGTCCGTTTACGGCGTGGAAAAGTCGGAGGACATCATAAAGCATTTTTCAAGAGAGGAAGTGCTGCTCCCACAGCGCAAATACGAGATAAGACAGGAGGAGCGGTTCGACCTTATAGACTTTGCGGACGTAAAGGGTCAGCAGGCGGCAAAAAAGGCTCTGGAATATGCCGCTGCGGGAGGTCACAACGTGCTTATGGTGGGAAGTCCCGGTTCGGGAAAATCCATGCTGGCAAAGAGACTGACCACTATACTTCCTGCAATGACCTTTGAGGAGTCCATCGAGACCACCAACGTCCACTCGGTAAGCGGTCTGGTGGATAAGATCACGCCGCTTGTGACAAAGCGTCCTTTCAGAAGCCCTCACCATACTATTTCGGCGGCAGGACTTGCAGGGGGAGGCTCGGTACCGAAGCCGGGAGAGATATCCCTTGCTCATAACGGACTGCTTTTCCTGGACGAGCTTGCGGAGTTTGACAGACGGGCTCTTGAGATACTCCGTCAGCCTCTGGAGGAGCGTCAGGTGACCATCTCACGAGCAGCGGGAACGGTCACATATCCTGCGGCGTTTATGCTGGTAGCGGCAATGAATCCCTGTCCCTGCGGATATTACGGGCATCCCACAAGAGAGTGCATATGCGGGAAAAACCGGGTGGCGTCCTATCTTTCCAAGGTAAGCGGTCCATTGCTTGACAGGTTTGATATACATATTGAAGTCCCCCCCGTTGAGTTTGACCATCTGTCCTCCACAAAGAAGGAGGAGAGCTCCGAGCAGATAAGGGAGCGGGTACAGGCGGCAAGGGAGATACAGAACAAGAGATTCAAAGGGACAAGCATTATCTGCAATGCCCGTATAACTCCCGAGCTTCTGCCTGAGGTGTGCGTCATGACGGACAAGGCAAAGGAGACCCTGAAAAACGTCTTTCAGAAGATGGGTCTGTCCGCAAGAGCCTATGACCGTATTCTTAAGGTGGCGAGGACTATCGCCGACATGGACGGCTCGGAGCTTATTGACAGGCAGCATATCGCTCTGGCGGTGCAGTTCAGGAGTCTTGACAGGAAATACTGGAGCGGACAGTGATATCGCGGAGGAGACCGTTCCCGTTATCGGGGTGATGGTTCCCATAGCTGTTTCTGCTGTACTTTAATTATGAAGCTCAGAAGAAAAAGAAACGGTTAAAATGCAGAAAAACAGCCCTTTTCGTCAGACGATGGACGATAAGGGCTGTTTGCATTTGTTGAGAGTGTTATATGATATTTAAAATATTCTGACCTCCATATACAAGGCGTAAAACAGATACTGTTTTATGTTCTTCATCAATAGTGTAAAACAAAATGTAATTTGACACAACAGCGTAGCGATAGCCTTTTCCGGCAAGTATTTCATCGTGATATGTAGGGTAAAGAAAAGGATTTTCTTTAATATTTCTGACCTTTTTTTCTGTCTTTTTTAAAAGTCTGTCAGCAGCAGAGGGATTAAATAATTGCTGTGAAATATACTCCAATATACTGTCGAGGTCGTCTTTAAAGTTTTGCGCAATTATAAGCTTATATTCCATATTTTCCTCTTAAACTGTCAAAAACTTCATCTGCTGTATATGTGCTGCCGGAACGAATATCAATTTCAGCCTCGTTTAACTTCTGATATAATTCTTCCTTTGAACGGACTATAACACGTTCAGGCGCAGGAAGCTTTATATTTTCATTTATTTGTATGCTCAAAGTCTCAGCTTTTGCCATATCCATCACATCCATCTTACTATTTTCATTATTTCAGTTACATTGTGTCACATTTTTTATAAAATGTCAATAAATTCATGCCTTTTCGCTCGGATATAAACTTTTTTCAAAAAATCCCCAAAAAAGGCTTGACAAATATGGTAAGACGTAGTATAATTATATAATGTATCGTATTATGATGCGGTCGTATGCGGTTTTGTGCTATTTTAATATAGTATACCACAAAATATCAGCGATTGCAATACTTCCGATAAAAATTTTCGGAAGGGATACCCCCGTAAAAATTTAAGGAGGGATTCGCCTATGGTGAATGTCAAGCCGGTGCAGCTCGGCAAAACGACAAGAATGAGCTTCGGAAAGATAAACGAGGCTCTGGAAATGCCGAATCTGATCGAGGTGCAGAAAAATTCCTATCAGT
>JAFLUI010000056.1 GCA_022508825.1 Oscillospiraceae bacterium | reverse complement strand
AGGGGGCTAAAGTATACCATATCATTTTTTGCTTTCTGACGGTGGGGGTAGATAATCGTGCAGGGCGCCGCCTTGCAAATAATAATTTATCTAAAAAATACCTTGAAATTTACATACTCTCTCTTGACAAACAGGGTCAAAATATGGTAAAGTTAATAATGAGTTATGCTATGCAAAGGAGTTATCAAAATGTCAAAAATTGCTGTTTTGGGCTACGGTGTCGTAGGCTCAGGTACGGTGGAGCTGTTCTATAAAAATAAGGATAAGATCATAAAAAAATCAGGCAGGGATCTGGATATAGGCTATATCCTGGATATAAGAGATTTCCCCGATAGTCCCTATGCAGATAAGTTTACTAAGAATATTAACGATATTTTAGAGGATGACGATGTAAAGATTGTCGCTGAGGTCATGGGCGGCGTCGGCGATGCATATGAATATACAAAAAAATGTCTGGAAAAGGGAAAAAGTGTTGTGACCTCCAATAAGGAGCTGGTAGCGAAAAAGGGAGCGGAGCTCCTGAAGCTCGCTAAGGCGCATGACTGCAACTTCCTGTTTGAGGCTTCCACAGGCGGAGCTATACCCATTATCCGTCCGCTGCATCAGTGTCTGGCTGGAAACGATATCACCGGCATTGAAGGCATACTTAACGGAACTACCAACTTTATTCTTACAAAGATGATAAATGAGCAGATGTCCTTTGAGGACGCTCTTTCTATGGCTCAGAAGCTGGGATACGCTGAAAAGGATCCCACTGCTGACGTTGAGGGTCACGATGCCTGCCGCAAGATCTGTATCCTTTCCTCGCTGGCATTCGGCAAGCACGTATATCCCGACTGGGTACACTGCGAGGGTATCACTAAGCTTACTCTGGAGGACGCCTGCTACGCTGAAAGCTGGGGCGGAGCCATCAAGCTCATAGGCTCTGTCAAGCGCACAGAGGACGGAAAGATACTTCCTATGGTGCGTCCTGCATTTGTTTGCTACGGCAATCAGCTTTCTCATATTTCCGACGTTTTCAACGGCGTGATGGTCTACGGCGACGCTGTTGAGGAGGTCATGTTCTACGGCAGAGGTGCAGGCAAGCTTCCTACTGCAAGCGCTATCGTGGGGGACATCGTTGACGCTGCCAAAATGAACGGTACCTCTGTATCACAGGTCTGGGAAGACAGCCCGGACAGCAGCTTCATTGCTGATTATAAGGACGATGTGGTTTCTGTGTATGTCCGTGTCAGGGGCGTGACAGGAGAGAAGATATCCTCTGCTTTCGGCACTGTGGAGTATCTTTCAAGAGAGGGACAGCCCGATGACGAGCTTGCATTTATTTCCCCGGCAATGAAGGAGAGGGACTTTGACGCTAAGCTTGACAGTCTTGGCGGTCAGGTGCTTGGAAAGATACGTCTCCTTGATATGTGATAACTTATTTAAAGAAGGAATCATCCGATGATAAAAATACAGATTCCTGCAACCAGTGCAAATCTGGGCGCAGGCTTTGACGCACTGGGTCTTGCCCTGAACTTTTACAACTATGTAAATATCGAGGAGTCGGAGGGTATTTTCATCGAAAGCCTTGACGGCACGGAGATACCCACGGACGCGTCCAATCTGGTGTACGATTCTGCCCGCACACTATATGACATCTGCGGAAAAAAGCTGACTGGACTTAAAATTCAGCAGGTAAACAATATTCCTATGGCTCGTGGGCTTGGAAGCTCCTCCGCTTGTATAATTGCGGGTCTTGTGGGGGCAAATCAGCTTATGGGTGAGCCTCTCGGCATGGACGATCTTGTCGATCTTGCTGCTCAGATGGAGGGACATCCCGACAACACCGCTCCTGCGCTGCTGGGCGGTATCGTGACTGCTGTTTTTGACGGACGGCGTGTTCACTGGGTAAAGCAGGAGGTATTCACCACTCTGAAATTCGTCGCTGCTGTCCCTGATTTCGAGCTTAAAACAGATAAGGCGCGTGCCTGTCTGCCTGACGAGATATCACATAAAGACGCGGTGTACAATCTTTCAAGAGCGGCGCTGTTTTCCGCTTCGCTGCTGACGGGAAAGTTTGAAAATCTCCGCACGGCTGTCCATGACAGGCTTCATCAGCCTTACCGCATGGAGCTTATCCCTCATGGCAGGGAGGTTTTTGATACCTTCTACAGCATAGGTGCATACGGAGCTTATCTCAGCGGGGCGGGTCCCACGCTTATGGCAGTGGTGGACGGCGAAAATGAATACTTCTGCGGCAAGCTCAGATTTGCCCTTGACAAGATGGGACTGCAGACATGGGAAGTCCATGAGCTTCACATTGACAATGTAGGTACAAGAATTATATAAAACGCTTCACACAAAAAAAGTGAGGGGGAGTTTAAGTGGAAATAGAGTATTTCTCCGAGACCCGCTATGACAGCGATGTCGTAGAGCTTTACAAAGCCCTGGAATGGTACGGGCTTAACGGATACACCGATTATGATATCGACCGTGCCAACAAAAACAGCTTTTACTCGGTCTATGCTTATGACGGTGAAACGCTTGTGGGCTTGGGGAGAGTTGCCTCCGATGGACGTATTGCCGCTATTATGAGCGGTATCTGTGTCCGTCCCGACTATCGCAAACGGGGTATCGGCGAGCAGATCGTGACGAGACTTGTATATTTCTGTCAGTCGGGAGACAACCGTCTTGACGTTCAGCTTTTCTGCGAGGACAGTCTTATTCCCTGGTACGAAAGGCAGGGCTTTGAACGCAAGGACAGGGGTATGTGGAAAAGAATGATCCTCCCTGAGGATAACTGCCGTCTGAGGAGAAACTTCCGCGACGTATACGGTATCGAGCAGATAAGCGATATTTCTCCTGACTTTTACTGGTACAACTTTGACGGATTCGGAGATTTCCGCTATCATGAAAGCATGGGAACCAGAGGAGAAATGGTACCGTTTCTCTCCATGACACTATTCAGTGATGAGCCTGTGGCTTTTTCAGCGGAGATCGTTTTTGAGAATGTCACCGGTTTTGAGATAAAATGCAGTGGGGTAAAAACTCCTCTTACCGATTTTGATATCCTCCGTATAAAGCAGCCGCGGGAAGATAATATGAACTACCGTGTATGCTGTCTTGAGGGTGATGACATCAACTTTTTCTGCGAGAGCTTCCGTATTATTGACGTAAGGCAGGACGGCTGATGGTGAAGATATGCACGTCCTCTCCCGAGGAAACTATAGCTGCCGCAGAGAAGATCGGAGCGCTTTTGCGGGGCGGGGATATCGTCGCATACAGAGGCGGTCTGGGAGCAGGAAAAACCACCTTTACACGGGGTCTTGCAGTGGGAATGGGACTTCCCGACGAGGTACATTCTCCCACATTTGCGCTGGTGAATGAGTACAGGGGTGAGAATATCACTCTGTATCATTTTGATATGTACCGCATAATGAACGCCGAGGCTCTGGAGACTACAGGATTTTACGATTATATGTCCGAGGACAGCGTTATAGTCTGCGAATGGTCGGAGAATATTTCGGACTGTCTGCCAGATAATACAATAATAATTACCATTGAACATCTTGGGGAGGACAGGCGGGAGATCACGCTAAAGGGAGATGAGCGATTTGATTCTGCTTGGAATTGACACCTCAGGTAAAACCGCCTCGGCTGCGGTCTGCACCGAGGCTTCTGTTCTTGCACAGACGACCGTCTACACTAAGCTGACCCATTCGCAGGTCATACTTCCCATATGCAGGGATGTGCTGAAAAATGCGGGTCTGGAGCTGTCTGATATTGACGGAATTGCTGCTGCGGCAGGTCCCGGGTCATATACGGGGCTCAGGATAGGCATTGCCGCCGTAAAGGGCATCTGCTTTGCATTGAACAAGCCCTGCGTGGGCATATCCACTCTTGAATCGCTGGCATATAATGTGTCACTGCACAAGGGCGTTATATGTTCGGTCATGGCGGCAAGGCAGGAGCTTGTATACGGGGCGGTGTTTCAGTCGGACGGCAGGACGGTCTCCCGTATCACTGAGGACAGGATACTCCCTATTGACGAACTGCGCTCACAGCTCGACAAAACGGAGGGGGACATCGCCCTAGTGGGGGACGGTTCGGACAGGCTTACCGGGGAAAGGTTCATTGCCGCTCCTCCGCATCTGAGGTTGCAGCTTGCGTCCAGTCTTTGCGCGGCGGGGTTCACTAAGGAAATGTACTCCCCGGACAGGCTTGAAGCGGCGTATATGGAATTTACAAAGGCGGAGAAGGATCTGAACGGGTCTGCTTGATTAAAGGGTCGTTTTATGGTATAATAAATCATACGGAGGTTTTAATATGATCGCTATAGGAAGTGACCACGCAGGTTACGGTCTTAAAAAGGACATTATTGCGTGGCTCAAGGAAAAAAATCTGCCATATGAGGAGTACGGCTGCATGGACGGCGAAAGCCATGACTATCCTCTTGTGGCAAAGGAGGTCTGCGAAAAAATTGTGGGCGGCAGCGCAGACTGCGGAATACTTGTGTGCGGCACAGGCATAGGAATATCTATGGCTGCAAATAAAATAAAGGGTATACGGGCGGCATTATGTACTGATACATATATGGCTAAATATACCCGTCTTCACAACAACGCAAATGTGCTCTGTCTGGGAGGCCGGGTCATAGGCTCAGGTGCAGCGGAGGAGATCGTGGACACCTTCCTGAACACCGACTTTGAGGGCGGACGCCATCAGCGGAGAGTAGACCAGATAACTGATATTGAAAACACTTGAAAGGAATAATAGATATGGATAACGTTATTATTATTGAGCATCCTCTTGTACAGCATAAAATATCTCTTCTGAGAGATATAAACACAGGCTCCAAGGAGTTCAGGGAGCTTGTTTCCGAGACTGCAATGCTTATGTGCTATGAGGCTACCCGTGACCTCCCTCTTAAAACAGTAGAGGTACAGACTCCTGTTGCCATTGCAAAGACCAAGGTCATCACAGGAAGAAAGCTTGCATTCGTGCCTATCCTCAGAGCAGGTCTTGGTATGGTGGACGGCGCAGTAAAGCTTGTCCCTGCAGCTAAGATTGGTCATGTGGGAATTTTCCGTGACCCCGAAACAAAAAATGCGGTGGACTACTACTGCAAGCTTCCCTTTGACATTGCAGAGCGTGAGGTCATCATCACCGATATCATGCTTGCTACAGGCAGCACCATGACCAAAACTGTGGAGATAGTGAAAAATGCAGGTGCAAAGAATATCAAGATAATGTGTATCGTGGCTTGTCCCGAGGGTATTGAGAATGTCCACAAGGCTTATCCCGATGTGGAGATATACTGCGGAGCAATTGACGAGAAGCTTGATGATCGTCTCTATATCGTTCCCGGTATGGGCGATGCAGGAGACAGAATTTTCGGAACAAAGTAATAGGGTCTGACTGAAATATTTATCCTTATGAAGATATATACTTAATATAAGAGAACTTCTGAAAGGAGCATTTTTATGTGCGGAATAGTCGGATTTGTAGGAAAACAAGCCTGTACAAGTATTTTGGTGAACGCACTTAGAAAGCTTGAATACCGGGGATATGATTCTGCCGGAATCGCTATTTTTGAAGGAGAACGTATCAAGACAGTCAAAGCACAGGGCAAGATCAGCGAGGGTCTTGAAGCAAAGCTGAAAACTGAGCCGATTTTCCATGCTACCTGCGGTATAGGTCATACAAGATGGGCGACTCACGGCGAGCCTTCGGATGTTAATTCACACCCTATCGGAAACGGCAGGGTGTCAATAGTTCATAACGGTATCATTGAAAATTACCGGGAAATAAAAGCCTTCCTTACAAGCAAGGGCTATGGCTTTGAAAGCGAGACCGACACCGAAACAGTCGCCAAGCTTCTGGACTACTACTATGAGGGCGACCCTATGGAGGCTATCGAAAAGGCTCTGGAGGACATTCAGGGCGCATATGCTCTGGGCATCATTTTCAGGGAGCATAAAAATAAGATATACGCTGTCCGCAAGGACAGTCCTCTTATCGTTGGCAAGGGCGACGGGGAAAGCTATATCGCTTCCGACGTTACCGCTATACTGGAGCATACCCGTGAGTATTACTGTCTGGAAAGAGGCGAGATAGCCGTCCTTGACGAAAGGGGCATCCATTTCACGGATATGCACGGAGAGCCTATCGAAAAGGAGCTCCAGACTGCTACATGGGACGTTGAGTCCGCACAGAAGGGCGGATACGAGCATTTTATGCTCAAAGAGATACACGAACAGCCCGAGGCGGTGAAAAATACCCTCTCTCCCAGAGTGAAGGACGGTCTGCCTGATTTCAGCGAGTGCGGTCTTACGGCGGAAAAGCTTCGTGAGTATAAGCACATTTTCATTGTAGGCTGCGGCTCTGCAATGCACTCCGGAATGGTGGGCAAATACCTCATTGAGGACTTAGCAAGGACTCCGGTTATTGTGGATATCGCTTCGGAGTTCCGTTACAGGAATCCCCTTGTATCCTCCGGGGACTTAGTTGTAATAGTGTCTCAGTCGGGAGAAACGGCGGACACTCTTGAAGCGTTAAAGCTCTCCAAAGCCAAGGGTGCGGACACTCTGGCTGTGGTAAACGTGGTGGGGTCATCGATAGCCCGTGAAGCGGACATGGTCATTTACACAAATGCGGGTCCCGAGATATCGGTGTGCTCCACAAAGGCATACGCCGTTCAGGTGGCGTTTATGTATCTGCTGGCGTTTGAGGTGGCATATTCAAGAGGAAAGATAGACGAGGAGGAGTGTAAGCGTCTTACAGCGGGACTGCTTGCAGTCCCCGAAAAGATACAGATGTGTCTTGACGATATGTCGGGATACCAGTTTGTAGCGTCAAAGATATTCAATGCGGACAGTCTGCTTTACATCGGCAGAGGACTGGACAATGCCCTGAGCATGGAGGGGTCATTGAAGCTTAAGGAAATTTCTTATATCCACAGTGAAGCCTATGCGGCAGGGGAGCTTAAGCACGGAACTATCTCCCTTATTGAGGACGGCACTCCTGTAATTGTGGCAGCAACACAGTCCGCTCTGTTTGAAAAGACACTGTCAAATGTCCGCTCGGTAAAAAGCCGTGGGGCTAAGGTGGTAATGATCTGCCGTGAGTCTGAGGCGATAGACGCAAACTGTGCAGATTACAAGGTAGGACTTCCCGATGCAGAGGATCTGTTCCTGCCGCTGATATCGGTGGTTGCAATGCAGCTTATAGCTTATTACACAGCAGTACAGCGAGGCTGCGATGTTGATAAGCCAAGGAATCTGGCGAAGTCCGTAACGGTGGAATGACGGGGAACCCCCGCGGGAAGAACCTTCACAAAAGAAAGGGATCCGTTAAATGGGAAAGAAAATGATCTCGGTAATAGTGCCCTGTTATAACGAGCAGGAAGTGCTCCCAATGTTCAGGACAGAAATACTGAATGTGGCTGATGAAATGACAAAAAAATATCCCGGTCTTGAATTTGAGTTCCTTTTTATAAATGACGGCTCGGCGGACGGCACCCTTGAGCTTCTGAGAAAATATTCTGAGATGGACTGCCGTTTTCGCTATGTATCATTCAGCAGAAATTTCGGCAAGGAGTCCGCAATGCTGGCAGGACTGGAAAACTGCCGCGGTGACTATGCTGTCATTCTGGACGCTGACCTGCAGCATCCGCCCTCCTACATTCCCAAAATGTACGAGTACGTTTCAAACGGGGAGTATGACTGCGCCGCAACAAGACGGGTCTCACGCAAGGGCGAGCCGAAGCTCCTGTCCTTTTTCTCAGCGAGCTTCTACAAGGTCATAAATAAAATTTCCCAGACCCGTATTGTTGACGGGGCACAGGATTTCCGCTTCATGACCAGACAGATGGTGGACGCAATTCTTTCAATGAAGGAATACAACCGCTTTTCAAAGGGAATTTTCAGCTGGGTGGGCTTCAAAACAAAGTATATAGAGGTCGAAAATACAGAGAGAGCAGCAGGAAAGACTACATGGAGCTTCTGGAAGCTGCTTATGTACTCATTTGAGGGTATCACGGCGTTTTCCACTGCTCCGTTATATCTGTCGGTGATAATGGGACTTGTTTTTCTGGTGCTTGCCGTTGCTATGGCTGTGAAAACTCTTATCTGCGGAGAGGATATGTCGGGAGACAATCTTATCGTTACTCTGGTGTGTCTCATAGGCGGAGTACAGCTTTTTTGCATGGGCGTTTTGGGACAGTATATTGCAAAAACCTATATGGAGGTCAAGGGAAGACCCCGTTATATAATAGGCGAGACTGAAGAAATTTACAGGCAGCGCCGCACAAAGAATGACTGATGACCTCTGCGGCGTTACCCCAAAAAGAAAGGAAGAATAAAAAATGAATATCTGGCATGATATTTCACCAAACCGCATTACAAAGGACAATTTTTACGCTGTCATCGAGATAGGAAAGGGCAGCAAGATGAAGTACGAGCTGGACAAGAAGACAGGCTTCCTGCTTCTTGACCGTGTTCTGTACACATCCACTCACTATCCTGCAAACTACGGATTTATCCCCCGTACCTATGCTGAGGACGGCGACCCTCTGGACGTGCTGGTGCTTTGCTCCGAGTGCATAGCTTCCCTTGCGCTGGTAAAGTGCTATCCCATTGGAGTAATTTCTATGCTTGACAACGGTGCAAGAGATGACAAGATCATCGCCATCCCCTTCAATGACCCGACATACAATACATATCACGATATTACAGAGCTTCCCAAGCATATTTTTGAGGAGATGTCCCACTTCTTTACGGTGTACAAGTCTCTTGAAGGCAAGGAGACCGTCATTGACGAAATGCGCGGCAGAGAGGACGCTATAGAGATCGTAGAACGCTGCATAGACCGCTACATCGACAGCTTCTGCAAAGGCAAGGTGCACGACTAATGATGGAGAATAAAACTGTCAGGCTTGAAGTCCCATATGAAAAAGCAGGACTGTCCTCTGAGGGCTGCAGCGCGGAGCTTGACCTGTATCCCATTGCCCGTCATGAAAATATCGAGATCACACGACGTCCGGCGGTGATAATCTGTCCCGGCGGGGGATATGAATACTGCTCTGTCCGTGAGGCTGAGCCTATCGCTCTCCGTTATGCGGCGTATGGTGTGGCGGCGTTTGTCCTCAGATACAGCTGCGTGAACAAAAAGTTCCCCACAGCTCTGCTTGAAGCAGCACAGGCTATGGCTTATGTGCGGAAAAATGCAGAGGAGCTTGGTGTGGATCCCGACAAGATCATGATCTGCGGATTTTCTGCAGGGGGACATCTTGCGGCAAGTCTTGCGGTACACTGGAACAAGTCCTTTATCACGGACGCTCTGGGCGGGGACAGGGAGCTGTACAAGCCAAATGGCACGGTACTGTGCTATCCTGTGATAACCTCCGGGGAGAAGCGTCATGACGGTTCCATCGTCAACATAGCAGGGGAGTCACCCTCTGCTGAGATGCTGGAAACTCTTTCACTGGAAAAGCAGGTGACGAAGGACACTCCCCCAACGTTTTTGTGGCATACTGCCGATGACGGCTGCGTCCCCGTGGAAAACACTCTGATGTTTGCCTCTGCGCTGGCGGCGGAGGGAATACCCTTTGCCTGTCATATTTTCAAGGAGGGCGTTCACGGTCTGGCACTGTGCGATGACACTACTGCCGGATATGAGGGACATATAAATCCCGACTGCGCACGCTGGTTTGAAATGTCAGTACAGTGGATAAAGGCGCTGTGATAAGCGGTGCTCACCGCCGTTAAGGGCAGACTAAAAACAATCATTAAACTGTCGGTTCATTAATAAAGTACCGGCAGTTTTTGTTTTCAACTATAAGATGTTTGACTTGTCTTGCTGTCAATGGTATAATATATTAATAATGAGCATGACGGAGGACTTGAAATGGTCGGAAAATTAAATCTGAAAGAGCAGGTAAACTCGGTAACTTAACAAAGAAAATACCGGGGGAACTTATTCGGAATAGGCATGATTTTGAAGGTAAAGGAATGAACGTAAGTGAAAGACTACACCACATTTATATTTGATTTTGACCTGACTCTTGTTGACTCCTCAGAAGCCATCCTGACCTGTTTTTATCACACTCTGTCAGAGTTCGGATGTACTATCCCGGATGAAAAAGAAATATATGATACGATAGGTCTTACGCTGGTGGATGCGCTGAAAATTTTGTCCGGAAATGATTCTGATACTGATGCGGAGGCTATGAGGACTGTATATGTAAAAAAGGCTGATGAGATCATGGCAAAGCAGAGTATTTTCTATCCCGGAGCTCTGGAAGTACTTCATCGGATCAGGATGGAGGGAAAAAAGTCGGCTATTGTGTCCTCAAAAATGAGATACAGGATAGAGGAAACATTTCTTGCTCATGCCGATAAAATTTTGGTTGACCATATTGTAGGACATGGAGATGTGGCAAATCCCAAGCCTGCGCCGGATGGGATACTGAAAGCTGCTGAAATACTTGGCGCTGCTCCTGATGATATTCTTTACATAGGTGACAGCCACATTGATGCTGCTGCGGCACAGAATGCAGGGGTTGATTTTGCAGCGGTGACAACCGGTTCAACTGATAGGGAGGAGTTTCAGAAATATCCGCATATTATGATAGCTTCGTCACTGGCAGAGCTATTTGAGCATATTTTCGGAGCATGATCAAAATAAACAGGCTGCTGCACTGATTGACTGGTGCAGCAGCCTTATTGATTTAGTGGATATGCCAGCGGGGGCTCCTCGCTCAAGAATCAGCCTTCCTTGCCTTCAAGGAAGTAGGTGGCTTCCATATCAGCTGTACTGAGGGCAAATGCCAGAGGGAACATCTCAAAGGCACTGCCTACCTGATTGGGTGGATCGTTTGCCGAGAATCCCATGTGATACCTTATTGCAAAGGCTTCCTCGCGGCTCAGACGCATGAATCCGGTGATTATGTACACCGATTTCTCTCCGTGTCCGTAGGGGAGCTGGTCATCAACATAATAGTAGGGGACAGGTTCCCATTTTCCGTTTTCATTTTTTACGTTCTTAGTGCCTACCTTATAGAAGTTCACCTTGCAGATGTCGTGCAGAAGCGCGGTGACGGCAATAGTCTCCTCTGAGTAATTCATATTGTAGACGCTCTTTGCACGTTCCCTGGAAAGGTAATCCTTCAGACAGTGGTAGACGTTCAGACTGTGCTCTAAAAGACCTCCCTCGTAAGCACCGTGAAATTTTGTACTTGCAGGAGCGGTGAAAAAGTCGCTCTGATTTGAAAGAAGGTACTCCAGAAGCTTATCCGCACCCTCACGGGTGATATTTGTTTTGTATATGTCAAGAAATTCTTCTTTAAGTTCCTGACTCATAAGTGAGACCTCCTGATTTTAATATGTTCCGTAGTGTCCGCCCTTTGTAAGGTCGTAGTAGCTGCGGGCGCGGACGTCTCTTTCCAGCTCGTCCGGAGTTATGGCTCTTGGCATACGGGACTTTTTCACAAGCAGGGATACCGAGTCGCCGTGCAGATCGAACCAGTTAAGATGCAGGGGACAGTCAAAATTTTCAAAGTCCACGCAGACTCCCTTTGCAAATGATTTGCTGTCCACAGCAAAGCGGAACATATCGCCCATAGTGTCTACCTCTACCTTCAACTCAGGGTCAAGATACTCAAACTGCTTGGGAAGTACCAGCATACAGGTCTCGCTGGTCATTACCTTGTTGTTGTATACAAGAGAATACTCTATGTAGTGATTTCTGTACATACTCTTGTTCAGCCCGGTCATGCTGCTGTCAAGTGTGGCGATGTTCATTGCGCTCATAGGCGGTACCGTGGCATTGACAGTTCCCTGTGCTACCATAACATTGTCATTCCTCTTTACCTTCCAGCGGACGCTTCCCATAAATTCTTCCGGAGTTTCGTTGGAGACGTTTATCACCAGATTTTCCTTGTCGCTGTCGTCGATAGACACAAGCACGGGAGCGTAGAATCTTCTTGCGTAATAGTGCAGAGCCTTCCATCTTCCGAAATAATCTATGGACGACCATGAGATCACAGGATTGCTGTCGTTTACCTGCCAGTACAGCGATCCCATGCATTTGCCCCTGTTGCGGCGCATATGCTCCACGTTCATGCGTACTGCTTCCGCCTGAACAAGCTGGGTAGCGTAGATAAGCTCCTCAAAGCTGTAGGGGTAATGTACCATCTGAGCAAGATAGTAAAGCAGCTTTTCGTTTCCGTCATCGCACTTCTGGTGAGCCTCCATTACGGGAGACATAAGGTTAAGGTCATTCCTTGATGCAAATGCACGGACGGTTTTAAGAGTAGGTATTGATTCGAATCCGTACTCCGAGCAGAAACGGAAGCTGTGTTTTTTGAAATCGGAGAACGGCTTCAGACCATGCCATACTGCCCAGTAATGACTGTCTCCCTTGTTTTCTGCTGAGGGCTCATTATAGTTTCCTCCTGATGAGGGAGAGGACGGGTGATAGTAGGTCTGGGGGTCACAGTGCTTAAGGACGCTGGGTATAAGCTTTTCAAATATGCGCAGATACCCTTCCTTCTGCTCCTCGGTGATGGGTATGCCCCAGTAAAGAATAGCGGACTCTATCTCGTTGTTTCCGCACCACATTGCAAGGGAGGGGTGGTTCCTCAGACGCTTTACGTTATCCATTATCTCCTGCCTGATATTGTTGCAGAAGTCCATTTCGGTGCTGTATACAGCGCAGGCAAAGGCAAGATCCTGCCATACAAGGAGTCCGAGCCGGTCGCATATATCATAGAAATAGTCGTCTGGGTAGAAGCCTCCGCCCCAGACACGTATCATATTGTAGTTGGCTTCGGCACAGCTTTCGAGAAGGGCTTTTGTGCGTTCTTCGGAGCGTCTGGGAAGTATCTGATCCTCGGGTATGTAGTTTGCGCCCATTGCAAAGATCTTTTTGCCGTTTACCTTGAAGCAGAACTCCTCGCCGTCTCCATCCTTGTCCTTGTCACGGCAGACCTCTATTGTGCGGAGACCGATGTTCATGGTACGTGTATCTATCGGATAGTCCCCGTCATAAAGGATGATCTCTGCCTGATACAGATTCGGCTTTCCGTAGCCCCGGACGTTCCACAGAACGGGGTCTGTGATCTCATACTCGGGAACAGCCTTATCTCCGCTTGCGGCAGCGGAAAATTCAAATTTTTCGCCCTCGGGAGAGGTAAGGGCAACGTACACACGCAGATCCTTTGAGGAGATGTCCGCAAGCTTGGTATCAAAGGACACCCATACGTGTTCGCCGATGTGCTTCTGCTTGACATAGATGCTTTCTATCCTGGCATTCTTGACTCCTACAAGCTCCACGTCTCTCCAGATGCCAAGGTCGGGAAGTGAGGGACCCCAGTCCCATCCGAACATATAGTGAGCCTTGCGCATATGAGGGAAACCGTCGGTGGTGGAGCTTACGCCCCACAGGCTGTTGGTTTTCTGCCTGCCCTTGATATAGTCTATAGGGGAGTAAATGCTGACACGGACGTTGTTTTCATCTCTGTTGAGTCTGCCTGTTACATCAAACTCATATGTACGGTGCATATTTTCCGCCTTGCCCATCTGGATGCCGTTCAGAAAGACCAGAGCATTTGTGTCAATGCCCTTGAACCGCAGATAGACCTTGCTGCAGCTTAAAATTTCAGGGTCGGGAGTAAAGTTATATTCAAAATCGTAGGTATCATCCGAGATACCGAATGCGTCGTACTGATTAAGACCTGCATAGGGGTCAGGAATCTTTCCCTCTTTTATAAGGGTGTCATATACCGAAGCAGGGATGGTAACTTCAAACGAGTCTGTTCCTTCTGCCCGGTGCATGATCCATTTTCCGTCAAGCGGCTGTATCATGATCATTTCTCCTTTCAAAATGTAATATTCTGTATTTAAGTATACCCTTTTTTTTCAATTTTGTCAAGTATATACAAGTGTTCTGCGAATACTTGACAAATCCTGCGCATAGTAGTATAATATAGTTAACTGGGACTAACTTTTGAAAGGATATGGATGTTTTTTATGACTTTGGATCAGCTGAAAACAGGTCAGTATGCTGTTATAACCGATGTGGGCGGAACAGGCGCTCTCAGGTGCCGTCTGCTTGACATGGGTCTCATTCCTAAAACTAAGGTGATGATAAGAAAGGTGGCTCCAATGGGGGACCCTATTGAGCTGTTTTTAAGAGGATATGAGCTTACTATACGTCTGGAGGACGCCGAAAATATCACGGTATCTCCCCTTAAGCAGGAGGTGTCTGCGGTATGATACTGGCACTTGCAGGAAATCAGAATTGCGGAAAGACCACTCTGTTCAATCAGCTTACAGGCTCCAATCAGCACGTGGGAAATTTTCCCGGGGTGACTGTTGACAGAAAGTCAGGGGAGATACGGGGTCACAAGGACTGCGAGGTGGTAGACCTTCCGGGCATTTACTCCATACGTCCCTATACAAACGAGGAGCGGGTCACAAGGGATTTTCTCCTTGACGAAAAGCCGGACGCTATCATAAACATTGCGGACGCTGCCAATATCGAGCGGAACCTGTATCTCACGCTTCAGATGCTGGAAATGAATATCCCCATGGTGCTGGCTCTCAACATGATGGACGAGGTCCGCAACAATGGGGGTTCCATCGACGTTATGGAGCTTTCAAGACGTCTCGGCATACCTGTTGTCCCCATAAGCGCCGCAAAAAATGAGGGTATAGACGAGCTTGTGAACGCAGTCATAGACTGCGCCCGCAAAAAGAAAAAGCCAAAGAAGCAGGATTTCTGCCGCGGGGCTGTACATAGATGCATACACGCTGTGTCCCACATGATAGAGGATCACGCGCTGATCGCGGATATATCCCCCCGTTTTGCCGCTACAAAGTTAGTGGAGAACGACCCGGACATCAACAGTAAGCTGGGTCTCAACGAAAATGAGCTGGAAATGATAGAGCACAGCGTCTCCGAGATGGAAAAGGAGCTTGACATGGACAGGAACGCTGCTCTTGCGGATATGCGCTACACCTTCATTGAGGAGGTCTGCACAGGGACGGTGGTCAAGTGCCGTGAAAGCAAGGAGCACATCCGCAGCGTAAAGATAGACAGCATACTCACAAACAAATATCTTGCAATACCCCTGTTCCTTTGTATGATGCTGCTGGTATTCTGGATAACCTTCGGCTCGGTGGGGGTGTGGCTCAGTGACCTTTTTTCCGCTTTCATCGACTTTGTCACCGAGGGTATTGACAAGGCTTTGACGGTGTACGGGATCAATCCTGTGGTGCACAGTCTTATCATAGACGGCATTTTTGCCGGGGTGGGAAGCGTCCTTGGATTTCTCCCCACCATCGTTACACTGTTCTTCTGCCTGTCCATTTTAGAGGACAGCGGATATATGGCGAGAGTTGCTTTCGTCATGGATAAGCTGCTCAGGAAGATAGGTCTTTCGGGGCGCTCATTTGTGCCTATGCTCATTGGGTTTGGCTGCAGCGTCCCTGCTATCATGGCGACACGGACTCTTTCCTCTGAGCGGGACAGGAGAATGACCATTTTCCTCACTCCCTACATGAGCTGCAGCGCAAAGCTTCCCATTTATGCAGTCTTTACGGCGGCGTTTTTTCCGAAGCACAAGGCGCTTGTAATGATGGCTCTGTATGTTTCGGGAATGCTTGTGGGTATAGTCTGCGGACTTATCATGAACAAGACAAAGTTCAAGGGAAATCCCGTCCCCTTTGTGATGGAGCTTCCCAACTACCGTCTGCCCTCTGCAAAGAGCGTGGCTCTGCTTATGTGGGACAAGGCAAAGGACTTTCTTGAAAGAGCCTTTACGGTAATATTCTTTGCCACTATCATCATCTGGTTCCTGCAGAATTTTGACGCTCACCTGAATGTGACTGCCGACAGCTCGGACAGCCTGCTTGCGATGCTTGGAATGGTGATCGCCCCGCTGTTTGCTCCTCTTGGTTTCGGGGACTGGCGTGCGGCTACTGCTCTTATAACCGGATTTACCGCAAAGGAAGCGGTGGTGTCCACACTTGCGGTGCTGACCGAATCAAGCGTGTCCGAACTTGGGACAGTCCTTTGGGGACTGTTTTCTCCCCTCACTGCAGCGAGCTTTCTGGCGTTTACGCTTCTGTACACTCCCTGTGTTGCCGCAATTGCAGCGGTCAAGAGGGAAATGAACAGCGGTTTTTCTGCTTTTCTGATGGTCCTTGTCCAGTGCGTTGTTGCGTGGGTAGTCTCATTTGCAGTATTTCATGTGGGGAGCCTTATTGTGGGATAATGTGCAGGATCATTTTCTTCATTATGGATCATACCTTATAGAAATTCCAGTAAGCTTGTTATCTTCAAAGTACAGATATAATCCATTGGCTTTTTCTTTGTCCTCAGCCATGGAGCCATAAAAATATGCAAACTCATTTTCGCTTTTCTGTTCTTCGATGGATGGCGTTCCGTATCTCCTTAATATATCGAATCTGTCGTCTCCGAAACATATATCCCCGACCTTTACCTCTGTATCGTCTGAGGTCGTAAAGGATATTATCCTGCTTTTTGTATAATCAAATCCGTCAAATTTGACGATTGCTGTGAAAATATCGTTTTTATAGTTTAAAGCATAGCCATATGTATTATTCTCAAACAGAATGGCATTGCCAACGGAGTAATCGCTGCCCAGATCATCAAGGGTGAACGGCATGGAGTATGTTTTTCCGTTAAGCTCAATATTTTTGACAAGGGTGTCAAGAGACCAGACGGGTGCCTGATCTGAAACAGATGTATCTGCTGTTGTCCCTGGTTCATTTATATGTGTTCCCTGAATATTGCTGCTGCATCCTGAAAGGCAGAGCATAGCTGCTGAGGCAATAAAATAAAGGATTAGATTTTTTATCATAGATAATATCCCCCTGTATTATTTATTTAATTTTACATTATAACGTATAAAATGTCAATTGATAAATTTCAGGACAGTAATTCTTTTGACCGGAGTATTTCCTGTTAATAGAAAATTTTTGTGCAATTTTGTACAAATAATATATTGAACTGATTAAAAAAATGTGATATAATCATACTATACATTAATTATGAGCATCGCTTAGTGCGGCAAGGAAAGGATGTTTTTATGAATTTAAAAAAGATGGAGATAACCTCTAAAAACAACAATAAGATCAAATTTGAGGTCGTATACGGTCATTTTACCACTAACCACTCCCATATCAACCGATACATTGATATGAGCGAAATAAAGAACAACTTCAAGGCTGCAAAGGAGACTGCCAAGGAGCTGGCACAGCCTCTTTATGCATCTGTGCCTGTAGATGCTGTGATCTGTCTGGAAAGCACACGTCTTGTTGGAGCCTTCCTTGCAGAGGAGCTCAGCGCAGGAACAAGGGGCATCAACTCAGGCAATGATATCGCCTGCATAACTCCCGAGATGGTAAACAACCAGATAATTCTCAGAGACAATCTTCAGAAGATGGTAACAGATAAGAACGTTCTGCTGCTGGTGTCTTCGGTATCCTCAGGAAAGAGCGTTCAGCAGGCAGCTAACTGTATCAATTACTACGGCGGAACTCTTGTGGGAGCCTGCGCTATATTCAGCGCCGTTTCCGAGGCATACGGAATAAAGATAAACAGTGTTTTCCACGTTGATGATATTCCCGAGTATGAGAGCTACAATCCCGCAAAATGTCCTATGTGTTCTTCCGGACGCAAGATCGACGCTATTGTAAACAGCTTCGGCTACACACGCACTAACTGATAAGGGCGATGCGGGTGAGGGGATACTTCGCCGGTGTCTATGCTTTCAGAGATCACATTAAAATGCAAAGAGCAGGAGAGACTCAGTCTTTCCTGCTCTTTTTGTTTGTGCAAGTATTACGCTATTTTTGTTTGCCCAGCATAAATTTACGGGCGGCATTGATGCCGATCTTATAGGGCAGGGGACGGAGCTCCCTGTCCGCTTCCTTAAGCTTTTCGCGGATATTTATATGCTGGGGACAGTGCTGTTCGCACTTTCCGCAGCCCACACACTGTGACGCAAAGCCCGGCTCTCTGCGCACTCCCATATTCTGAGCAAATTCAAAGCGGGCAGAGGTCTTTTTCTCCATATACATCAGATTGTAATAATAGAAGTTGCCGGGGATATCCACTCCCTTGGGACAGGGCATACAGTATCTGCAGCCTGTACAGCCTACCT
>JAFLUI010000055.1 GCA_022508825.1 Oscillospiraceae bacterium | reverse complement strand
GCGTTTACCGTATCCACCAGTTTGAAAAGCAGGAAATGATAGTAGTCTGCAAGCCCGAGGACAGCATGGACTGGTTCCACAAGCTGTGGAGAAACACCGTCGACCTGTTCCGGACCATGGACATCCCAGTCCGCACCATAGAGTGCTGCTCCGGCGACCTTGCCGACCTTAAGGTAAAATCCTATGACGTTGAGGCATGGTCTCCCCGTCAGAAAAAATATTTCGAGGTGGGAAGCTGCTCCAACCTTGGGGACGCTCAGGCACGCCGTCTTAAGATCCGCGTAAACGGAGAGGGAGGCAAAAAATATTTTGCCCACACTCTTAACAATACAGTTGTTGCTCCACCCAGAATGTTAATTGCTTTTCTGGAAAACAATCTCTGTGAGGACGGCTCCGTAAAGATACCGGAGGTTCTTCGTCCTTACATGGGCGGTATCGAAAAGATCACACCAAAGGAGCAATGAGCATAGCTTATGAAGACTTTATATCTTGACTGCGGAATGGGAGCGGCAGGTGATATGCTCACCGCCGCTCTTACAGAGCTTCTTCCCGATCCCGATAATTTTATAAAGCGTCTGAACGGACTTCACATCCCCGGGGTAAATTTTCTCAGGGAGAAAAGCGTCAAGTGCGGCATAACAGGCACACATATTTCCGTCACCGTTGACGGGGTGGAAGAGGGAGAGCATCATCACCATCACCACCATGACCATCATCATCACGAACACGACCATCACCATCATGACCACCACCACGAACACTCCCACGCTCATGAGCATCACCATCACAGCGGTATGCATGATATTGAACATATAGTATCCCATCTTGACGTGTCCGAAAAGGTACGGGGAGACATTCTGGCAGTGTACGGACTTATCGCAGAAGCGGAAAGCCACGCTCACGGAGTCCCCGTAACAGAGATACATTTTCACGAGGTGGGAACAATGGACGCAGTTGCAGACGTGACTGCTGTCTGCCTGCTTATGGAGGAGCTTGCCCCCGATGAGGTGATCGCGTCCCCCGTCCATGTGGGAAGCGGTCAGGTGAAGTGTGCTCACGGCATACTCCCCGTTCCTGCTCCTGCAACGGCGTATATTTTAAGGGACGTCCCCATCTACGGCGGAAAAATCGACGGGGAGCTCTGCACTCCCACTGGAGCGGCTCTGTTAAAGCATTTCGTCACCCGGTTCGGAGATATGCCCGTAATGAAGACCACCGCCATCGGCTATGGAATGGGCAAAAAGGACTTTCAGACCGCAAACTGCGTCCGGGCTATGCTTGGGGAGACTGTTCTGTCGGGGACAGCCGGCATGACAGGCATTGCGGATAAAACAGATACCGTCCTTGAACTGTCCTGCAACGTGGACGACATGACCGGGGAAGCCATAGGCTTTGCAGTGGAGCGTCTTTTTGAGGAGGGGGCAAGGGAGGTCTACACCGTCCCCATAGGAATGAAAAAATCCCGTCCCGGAACTCTTATAAGAGTCATGTGTCGGTCACAGGACAGGGAAAAATTTGTGGGACTGCTTTTCAAGCACACCACCACCATCGGAGTGCGGGAATCAGTGACCCGACGTTATGTCCTTGACAGACGGACAGAGACCGTTGTGACAGACTACGGCGAGGTACACAAAAAGGTCTCCTCGGGATATGGAGTGTCCAGAGTAAAATACGAGTATGAGGACATTGCAAAAATTGCCCGGGAAAAGGATATGAGCATTGAGGATGTAAAGGGGCTGTTTAAATAATGGACACCTTACATGAAAAAAAGCAGCGTCTGGAGGACTATCTCAGAAGTCTGGGAAGCGCTGCTGTTGCATTTTCCTCGGGGGTGGATTCCACATTCCTGTTAAAGACCGCCCATAATGTGCTGGGAAACAAAGTCATCGCCGTCACTGCCGCCTCCTGCTTCTTTCAGGAGCGTGAGCTTGAGGAAGCCTCCGCCTTCTGCAAAAAGGAGGGCATAGAGCAGGTCATCTTTGACCCCGCCCCCCTTTCAATAGAGGGTCTCAGTCAGAATCCGAAAAACCGCTGCTATATATGCAAAAAGGCGGTGTTTACGAAAATAGGTCTTATCGCCGCAGAGCATGGACTTGCTTATGTTGCGGAGGGCTCCAATATGGATGACAACGATGATTACCGTCCCGGACATATGGCTGTCGCAGAGCTGGGAATAAAAAGTCCCCTCCGGGAAGCGGAGCTGACCAAGGAGGAAATAAGACAGCTTTCAAAGGAAATGGGACTTCCCACATGGGATAAGCCCTCCTATGCCTGTCTTGCCACCCGTTTTGTTTACGGGGAGACCATCACGGAGGAAAAGCTGTACATGGTGGACAAGGCGGAGCAGCGGCTCCATGATATGGGCTTCCGGCAGGTGAGGGTCCGCGTCCACGGACAGATGGCACGTATCGAAACAGACCCCGCTCAGCTTGAAAGCTTTATGAAGCCCGAGGTCTACAAGCCGCTGACAGAATATTTGCACGAGCTGGGCTTTCTTTATGTGGCATTGGATTTAGATGGATATTCAACCGGAAGCATGAACAAGCAAGGCGAAGCCCTGCACGATTATCTACCCCCACCTTTAGTAAGAAGAAAATGATTTAGTATATTTTAGCCCCCTATCAAGGGGGCGGGTGAGTCAAGTTTTAACCTTATAATATAATAGGAGGTTTTTGTTTTGTCCAAGATATATGCAGCAAAGTCCCCTGAAATAACTCAGAGAGAGCTTGACCATATGGCACTGTCCCGCCGTCTGGCAGGAGAGTGCGTCGTACTTATGGAGAATGACGGCACACTGCCTCTGAAAGCAGACGGCAAGCTGGCTCTTTACGGAAACGGAGCGCGCCAGACCGTCAAGGGAGGCACAGGCTCGGGAGATGTGTATACCCGCAGCAGCGTCAATATTGAACAGGGTCTGGAAAACGCAGGCTTTACTGTCACAACAAAAAGCTGGCTGGACCGTCAGACCGAAAAGCACGCTCTCGACAGGAAAAAGTATTCGGAATGGGTGCAGAGCTATGCGGCGGAAAAGGGGCTCACCGACTTTTTCGTGTCCTTCAGCTATCCCTTTCTTAAACCCTCCCCTGCAGAGATCACACAGCAGGACATCACCGCTTCCGACACCGACACTGCGGTCTATGTAATTGCCCGTATCTCGGGAGAGGGTGCCGACCGCAAATGTGAGCGCGGGGACTATCTTCTTTATGACGAGGAAAAATCACAGCTTGAAATGCTGTGTAAAGCATATAAAAAGGTAATAGTGGTGCTGAACATCGGCGGGGTCATGGATATGTCCGAGCTGAAAGGGATCGGGGGCATCAATGCCATAGTGCTTATGAGCCAGCTCGGAAGCGTCAGCGGGGACGCTCTTGCGGACGTCCTCACAGGAAAAACCACCCCCTCCGGAAAGCTTACCGATACATGGGCAAAGCAGTACAGCGACTATCCCTCATCGGAGACTTTCAGCAGCAACGACGGGGACGTGGACGACGAGTACTACTCCGAGGGCATTTTTGTGGGCTACCGCTATTTTGACACCTTCGGAACAGAGCCCCTCTATCCTTTCGGATACGGAAGATCTTATACAGACTTTTCAATTGACACGGACTCCGCGAAGATCGTTGACGGTAAAATAAAAGTGACCGTCACTGTAAAAAATACAGGGACAGTCTATCCGGGAAAGGAAGTTGTGCAGGTCTATTATTCTGCTCCAAAGGGGAAGCTTCCAAAGCCCCGTCAGGAGCTTGCAGCATTTGCAAAGACAAAGCTTCTCTCTCCCGGTGAAAGTGAGACGTTAGAGATCACCTTTGACGTCAGGGACATGGATTCCTACTGCGAGGACTGCGCCGCATGGGTGCTTGAAAAAGGCGACTTTTTTCTTCGTGTGGGAAACAGCTCCGCAGACACAAAAATCGCCGCCGTCCTTGAGCTTGACGACACCGTAAAGACAGAGCAGCTTAAAAACCTCTTTGCAGATACCGACCCTGTAAAGGAGATAGAACCTCCAAAATCGGGGGATACTATTATAAATAGTGAGACGGAAAGAATAGTCCTGTCAGCTTCGGAAATATCCACCCGGCAGGTGACATATCAGGAAGGTCGGAAGCTTTACACTACAGATAAAACAGAGACCCTCACTGCCGATCACATAAAAAGCGGAAAATGCACTGTGGAGGAGCTTACCGCTCAGCTTACCGTGGAGGAAATGGCAGAGCTCTGCGTGGGTACACTGCGGGACGACGGCTCGGTCATCGGAAATGCGTCCTATGTAGTTCCGGGAGCGGCAGGGGATACAAGCAGTATCCTTATGGAGACCAGAGGCATAAAAAATATGATACTGGCAGACGGACCTGCGGGTCTGCGTCTGCAGCCTGTATTTAAGACCACCAAGGACGGGAAGCTGCTGCCCGGAGGAGAGGGCTACGGAGAAGGCGCCTTTGCGCCGTTTTCGACTGAGTATACGGAGGAAAATTCCGATACCTATTATCAGTATTGTACCGCTGTCCCTATCGGATGGGCTCTGGCGCATAGCTGGGATATGCCGCTTTTAGAGGAGATAGGCTCTATGGTGGGAGAGGAAATGGAGCAGTTCGGAGTAGACCTGTGGCTTGCTCCTGCAATGAATATCCACCGTGACCCCCTGTGCGGACGTAATTTTGAATATTACTCCGAGGATCCCCTCATAAGCGGAAAGGCAGCGGCTGCAATAACAAGAGGTGTCCAGAAGCATAAGGGAAAGGGTACGACTATAAAGCATTTTGCTGCAAACAATCAGGAGAACAACAGGTACTTTTCAAATTCCCACGTCAGCGAACGGGCTATGCGGGAGATATATCTGAAAGGCTTTGAGATCGCCGTCAGGGAGTCTCAGCCCATGTCTATAATGACCTCCTATAATCTGCTGAACGGCATACACACCGCCAACAGCTATGACCTGATACAGTCCGCCGCAAGAGACGAATGGGGATTTGAGGGAGTCATCATGACCGACTGGTTCACGTCACAATATCTGCCGCCGCTGACAGGAAACATCAAGACGAAATATTTTATTTCTGCTTCAACGGGATGTATAAAGGCGGGAAATGATATCCAGATGCCGGGGTGCAGAAAGAATGCGGACGATATCATCAAAGCAGTAAAGACGGGAGAGGAAGCGGACGGCTATAAGCTGACCCTTGCCGACCTCCAATTCAATGCCGCCAATGTGATACGCATTGCAGTAAAGACCGGGATATGAAAAATAAAGCCAATACCGTAAGGGAGCATTTAATCTGCTGCCCGGGACGGTATTGGCTGAATTTATTTGGTAGGTATCCTTACTATGTATTCGATGTAGTCGTCGCTTCGGTGTTGATGGGAGTCGGCGTTGATGCCTGCTGCCTTCATCATCTCAATGGCTTTATTGATGGTATTTACGAAAAGGCGCACGTCCTTGAATGCGGGACTGCGCTTTTTCATGTCCTCAAACTCCTTCTGCTTTTTCAGCATACTATCAATAAGACGCTCTGTGGATTCCACGTTAAGACGGTGTTTATGTATCCTCTCCACCGCCTCCAGCTTTTTTTCATCGGTGGGGAGCCTGAGGAGCGCACGGGCGTGACGCTCGGTAAAGCCGTACTCGCACAGCTTTTTGCGGATCGGTTCGCTGAGCTTTAAGAGTCTCAGCTTGTTTGCTATGGTAGACTGGGATTTTCCCAGCTTTGCGGCAGCGTCCTCCTGGGTCATGCCGTAGTAGTCGATAAGACGGGCGATGGCTTCTGCCTCGTCAAAAACGGACAGGTCACGGCGCTGGATGTTTTCGATAAGCGCCATAGCCGCGGAGTTCCGTCCCGTCATTTCCACAACGATGCAGGGGACCTCCTCCATGCCGATGAGCTTCGCCGCGCGGAGACGTCTTTCCCCGGACACAAGCTCATAATCGGAGGCGCCGTCCTCCGGTCTCCGGACGGTGAGAGGCTGGAGTATGCCGTTGCGGCTTATGCTTTGCGCAAGACCCTCCAGATCGTCAAATTCACGTCTTGGCTGGTAGGGGTTGGGGATTATGCGGCAGACGTCTATCTGCACTACTTTATTTACTACTTTTTCCTTAACAAGAAACGGCATATTTAACACGTCCTTTCATTGGACATATTATAACATACCGTTTTGGAAAATTTTGTCACACCATGAAAGGGAATGAAGTTTTTAGTTGACAAACGATATATCATCTGGTAAAATAAATACAGGGCATACCCGACGGGGACGGTTCTTCCTTGCATTATGACGTTTCAGACATGACCCATGATTAAATGCAAAGGAGGTAGGTAGTAATGGTTACATATACTGATTTATTTTTATTTATCACCATGTTGACCGGAATTATCTCCCTTATCTATACGATTGCTCGTAGAAAATAAGGCAGACAAAAAAATAACCGCCCATCTTCCCAAAAGTGCGGTTATTTTTTCATAACTAAACAGTAAGGGAGAACCGTCTTTAGCGGTATGCCCTTTTTTATATTTATATTATACAGTATAAAAATCCTTTTGTCAATACTTATCAGATAACTTCTTTCAGAATAAGATACGCCACCGTTGCAAGAGACCGCGCCTCCACATAGTTGTGGTCAGGCAAAAAATCTCCCTCATCAAGCATACGCTTTATTTCCGAGATGCGCTCGAAGCCGGACAGTGCCTCCTGCATATTGGGGATGACAAAATAGGACTTCTGCATGATGTGTCTGATCTCCGTCCTTATTCCCTGGGGAATAGGAACTGCATCGGGACTGACAGAAAAGTCCCCGCTTTCAAGAGCGTCAAGGTCGTATTCCTCATTTTCAAGACGGGAGGCAATGTCCATCGCTGCCTGTCTGCCGAAAACAAGAGCCTCTAACAGTGAGTTTGACGCCAGACGGTTGTTGCCGTGGACTCCTGTATGTGAGCACTCTCCCACCGCATAAAGCCCGTCAATGGAGGACATGGAGTGGGTGTTGACGTTGATCCCTCCCATAAGATAATGCTGACAGGGATAGATGGGGATCATGTCCTTGGTCATGTCTATGCCCTGACTGAGCAGGTATTTGTATATCATGGGGAAACGATTTTTCAGAAAGTCCTCGTCCTTGTGAGTGATGTCAAGGAAGAACTCGTCCGAATCAAGACGCCGTCCCTCGGTGACTATTGCATGGGACACCACGTCTCTTGGCGCAAGCTCCAGACGCTCGTCATAGTTCTGCATGAAACGCTCCCCGTGACAGTTTTTCAGGTACGCACCCTCGCCGCGGACAGCCTCGGAGATAAGGAAGCACTCACGGGTGTGCTTGTTGTTGAAGGCGGTGGGGTGGAACTGGATAAGAGACAGATTTTTAATGTTGGCTCCCATCTCATAAGCAAGAGCGATGCCGTCCCCCGTTGCAATTGCGGAGTTTGTGGTGAAGTCGTAGACCCTGCCTATGCCGCCTGTAGCAAGGATAAAATAGCGGCAGTTATAGGTGTCCGGCTCACCGTCTGCGGAGATGAACGCCGAAAATCCCGCGGAGGTCTTTTTCAGCCTGCAGAGCAGAGCGTTTTCCATTATCTCCACATTGGGGAGGTTTTTTACTGTCTCCTGTAATTTTGTGGTTATCTCAAAACCTGTAGAATCCTTATGATGAAAAATTCTGCGGCGGGAGTGTCCGCCCTCTAATGTGCGGTGGAGATTGCCGTTCTCGTCCCGGTCGAAGTCCACGCCCAGGGAGATGATCTTTTCGATCTCATGGGCAGCTTCGTTAACAAGAATTTTCAGGCTGTCCGGATTATTTTTGAATCCCCCTGCAATAAGGGTGTCGTTGGTATGGAGACGGGTGCTGTCGTCCTCGGGCTGATAGACAGCGGCGATGCCTCCCTGCGCAAGGGCAGAGTTGCAGAGGATAAGCTCCCGCTTGGTAATAAGCAGCACCTTAAGGTGGGAGGGGAGATTTATTGCAGAGTAAAGACCTCCCGCTCCTGTGCCTGCGATAATGACGTCGTAATTTTTTGACATTTTTTATTCCTTCATTTCTCCGTTTCCGGAAATATTTTCTGAATATTGCCTGCTATATGCATTATACCATATATTTGTTAATAAATCAACCCCAAGGCTGAGCCTTGACCCTTATCACCCCCAATATTGGTAAAAACAAATTGTTTAATGTGTTCAGCCCCCTCAAGGGGGCGGGTCAGATCATTCAATTGATAAGTTACAAAAGGGTTACAATTATAACTTTCCACCTGCACTTTTAACGCAAATGCTCCAAAAAAGAGGGTCAAATTCTGTGTTTTTTCATAAGTTTTGGCTGACTTTCCCGCCTTGACTTTTTTATATAAATAAGTTATAATTTTTATGTGTGCTGCACCCGGTGCTAAAGCACCTGTACCAAAGCACCTGCTGCAAATTTTTGGATAAGCGCACAAATTACAAATTTTGTTAAAAGGATGCTGATTATGGATTCAGACGGGCATGCCGGTCTCTTGTTTATTATAATTGCGGCTGCGGTAAAAGCCTTTCTTACCGTGTGTGAGACTGCTGTTACTGAGGTCGATGACAGAAAACTTAAAAAGGCCGACGGCAAAAAGGGACGAAAGACCCTGCAGAAGCTGCTTGAAAAGCCGGCAAGGCTGGTGACCGCTTTTGCAGTGGGCAGAACTCTTACTACAGTGATAATTGCGTATGCGGCAGTGTTTTACTGTCTTGCACCGCTGACGGGGGCTCTTGAAAAAGCCTTCGGCGGGGATCCCGATCCGGGTGAGCGGGTATGGTACAGCTTCGCTGCGGCGGTGATAATACTTCTTTGTACGGTGCTGCTGCTTACAGTCTTCTGCGACGGGATACCAAAAAGACTGGCTTCGGGAGAAAGCGAAAAGGGAAGCGAAAAGCTCGCCTGCTTCTGCGCTCCGGTTGTGAAATATCTTGTCATTATCCTCACTCCTCTGACGTTCCTTACTGCGCTTCTTGTAAAGCTTTTTTCACCGGGGGCTTCTTCCGAAAAGGACGTTGTCACCGAGGAAGAGATACTTATGATGGTGGATGCCGGAAACGAGACCGGTGTCATTGAGGAATCCCAGAGGGAAATGATAAACAACATCTTCGACTTTGACGATGTCACCGTGTCGGACGTTATGACGCACAGAACGGAAGTGACGGCGGTAAAGGTGGGCTCGGAGGTGTCTAAGGTGGTAAACGCCGCAATAGAAAGCGGCTTCTCGCGCATACCTGTTTATGAGGATACCATCGACCATATCATAGGCATAATCTGCGTCAAGGACCTGCTTTGTCTGGTAGGCTCCGAGGCTGCGGCGGACGCCGAGGTAAAGAGCTTTGTGAGAGATATACTCTATCTCCCGGAATCCGTTACCTGCGGAGAGGCGTTCAAGCGTCTTACGGACAATAAAATGCAGATGGCGGCAGTCATCGACGAGTACGGCGGCACGGCAGGCATAGTCACCATGGAGGACATCATAGAAACTATAGTGGGCAGTATACAGGACGAGTACGACGAGGAGGAAGAGGAGCTTATAAAGATCTCCGACGACACCTACACCATTGCGGGAACGGCAGACCCGGGCAGGATACTTCCCCAGTTTGGCATAGAGCTTCCCGAGGATAACGGCTTCGACACAATGAGCGGCTTTGTTGTGGAGCTGCTGGGACGTATCCCCGAGGAAAACGAGAACCCCTCTGCCGGATATGAAAATATGCTTTTCACCGTGCTTGTCACGGAGGATAAATTCATTACAAAGATCAAGGCACAGATAATAAGTGAAAATATTATTGAAAAGGAGAATAAAGGAAATGAAGAAAAAGATTAGTCTGATCCTGGCGTTTCTTATGGCAGCGTCAATGCTTGCAGGCTGTAAGAAGACAGACGAGGATTCGTCGGGACTGCCTGATGTGGGCGGTGCGGACTCCGTATCCCTGACCCAGATGACCACCACCGAGGAGACTACCACCACAACCGAGGCGACTACAACTACCGAGACAACAACCGAGGAAACTGAGGAGACCGAGGAGACTGCCGAGACCACGTCAGAGACCGAGCAGACCGGAGAGACCTCTACCGCAGCTGCCGATTCCTCCGACTGGAAGGAGACCGAGATCAGCGAGACCATGTACGTATCCACTGCCTGCTATTCAAGAGAAAGAGCTATCGTTGGCTCTGAGGCAGTGAAGAAATACGAGGCAGGTACAAAGATCGAGATAGTTGCCATAACAGATACAGGCTATTATAAGCTGGCAGACGGAACATTCATCCACTCCGATTATGTGACCGACAGAGCTCCCGCAGCACAGACAACTACTGCTGCTCCCACAACTACCGCAAAGAAGACAGAGGCCACCACCAAGCCTGCTCCCACACCTGATGATGACACATCGTCAGAAGTCGGCTCAGGAGGTATCAGCAGCAGCTATACAAAGAGCTATAAGAACAGATATCCTTATCAGCAGCTTAACAGCGCTGAGCAGGAGCTTTACAGGAATATCGTTGATGCAGCAACAAACTTCAAGAGAAAGGTACACGTTCCTGACGGACTTCTCTCAGATGATGTTTTCAAGGTATACTGCATAGTATTCAATAATGAGCCTCAGCTTTTCTGGCTTTCCACATCTGCTCCTTCAGGCTATGGCTCCATAAGCCTTGACTATGAGTTTACCCGTGACGAGGCAGCGGAGATCCAGAAAAATATCGATGCTACCGTAAACGAGATAATGAAAAGCGTAAACGGCTACACAAGCACAGTAAGCAAGCTGAAGGTCATCCACGACTGGGTAATAACACACAATACATTCAGCCTCCAGGGTACCTATGAGACCTGCGGCATCTACAACGGTCTGGGCGGACACGGAGCTCTCCAGTGTCAGGGTTATGCAAAGACCACACAGTATCTCTGCGATATGGCAGGCATTGACTGTATGACAGTTGTAGGAAACAACACAGCAGGCAGCACTCACGCATGGAACGTTGTTTACTGCGAGAACGGATACTACATCCTTGACACCACATGGGACGACCCCATGAACGAGAAAAACAAGAGCAGCTATATCCGTTACGTGCTGTTCCTTGCAAACGACGATATGATAAAGAACTCTCACCTTAACCAGAGCACCGCAACAAGAGGAAACGGCAACCGCGTAAAGCTGTATAATCCTCCTTCCTGCACAAGCAGTGCGTGCTACTACTTCAAGGCATACAACAAGGAGTACAGCGATCTTGACTCGGCAGTAGCAGCTCTGTATGCAGAGTTCGACACCGTACTTAAATCCGGTACTCAGGCAGTACATATAAGAGTGACAAGTCATGATCTCTGGACGACCCTTACAAGCGATGAGTATACAAAGACATTCCAGAAATATGCTAAATCCAAGGATTCAAATGTAAAGGCTATCAGCCGTCAGAAAACTCTTACCGAGGATATAAACGTCGTAGAATTTGATATACAGTACAATTAAGGCTGAGAGGGGGGAAAGCCGCGGATGCGGCTCCCCCTGTTGCCGTGTATATAACAAAAAAACAAGAAAGGAGATTTCGCAGGAGAGGATGTCTCTGAGAGCTTCTGAGGACTCTCTGCGGATAAAGAAGATATGAGATATAAAAGATCAAGGTGGATATATTCTGTCATGGCTTTTGCGGTGGCAGTGTCGATGCTGGCAGGCTGCAAAAAGACAGAGGACGACAGTGCAGAGACAGACAGTGAGATCTCACTGAATGTCATAACAGAGACGACAACACTTTATTTTCCCGAGCTGGACGACGATCATGTGTATATTACCGATGAGTACGGCGAATATGTTACGGGAGTGGACGGAAATGTTCTTACAGAACCTATAGTATCCGAGAGCATACCCAATATCCTTGAGGCTATGACAGAGGCAGGAGTGGAAGCCCCTCCGCTGGAGCTTACACCTATAGCCACAAATGAAAGATATGCCTACAATACCCTTACCGATGCGGAAAAAAAGCTCTATGATGAGATAGCAAGCGGCGTTGAGGATCTGAGATACAAGATCTGCGACGAGGACGCCTATACCATTGAGGAATGGGCTAAGATATACGGTCTTGTGTACAATCAGGAGCCCAGACTTTTCTACATGAGCGCCAAGATCAAGGTAGGAAAGCTGTTCTATCTCACAAAGGATACCAATCTGATAAACAAGATGCAGAAGGACATCGACGCGGTAGTCGACAAGCTTGTACAGGAGGCTGCAGGAAAGCCCACTACCTTTGAAAAGCTTAAGGTCTTCCATGACTATCTGGTGCTGAACTCCACCTTCGAGCTTAAGGACGATGTAAACGGAAACTATAACACTACCATTTACAATGCATTCGGAAGCGGAGCCGAGCAGGGAAATATCCAGTGTCAGGGCTATGCAAAGGCAATGCAGTATCTCTGTGACAGAGCAGGCATAAAAAGCATGGTAGTCACAGGCGAGACCGAGAAGGGTCAGTCCCATGCATGGAACGTTATCGACGTGGACGGCTCATGGTACAATCTTGACTGCACATGGGACGATCCTATCCTCAGCACACCCAACTACAAGAACCTGAGATATGCCTTCTTCTTAGTTCCCGACAGCTGGATACACAACATCACACATATGAAGGTCAGCCAGAAGAAGATGTCCAGCGGAGCATACATCACATACTTTACTCCTCCTGCCTGTACGGATACCGCTCAGAACTACTTTGTGAAGAACGGTCTTGTGTATAACGACAAGGCTTCCGCTGACGAGGCTATAAAGGCGGAGATCAAAAGAGCGGCAGAGGACGGCTCAAGATCAGCTCATATAATGGTGGGCTCCAAGGAAGTCTATGACGCCATCTACGGCGACAGGACCTCTTACAACAGCTACGCCAAGGAATTCTCAGGCGTAAAGGGCGTAAGCGACGAGTGCAGAAAAGATATGCTCATTATCGAGTTTGATGTTATTTATAATTGATCTGTAAGATGAAAAAAAAAATCATACCATTTATACTTTGTGCCGCTGCTGCCGCAGTCTATGCGGCAGGCTGTACCCGTGTTTCGGAGGAGGCTGTGGGCGACAGAGGCGAAGCCGTCAGCACAAGCTTTGCGGATTTTGTATCCCCCGTCTATGAGTCGCTTTCTGACGAGGAAAAGGCTCTTTACGACAAGGTAAAGGATGCTGCGGCAAATTTTGCTGACTATGTGGAGTTTGACGAGCCTATCCCCAGAGAGCTGGCAAGGAAAATATACAAGCTGGTCTACGATCAGGAAAGGAAATATTTCTGGCTCAGCAATATTTTCTATGCCCCCGACAGCGAGGTGTCCATACTGAAGATAAGCTATATCTACAGCAAGGAGGACGCGGAGATGAAGAAGGCGGAGCTTGATGTTACCGCGGAGGGGATAATAGGCGAGCTTCCGGACGGTGCCACCGACTTTGACAGGATAGTATATTTTCACGACAGGATAGTCACCGGCTGCGATTTTGCTCAGAAAAGGGAGCACGTAAACTCCGCCTACGGAGTGCTTGTAAACGGCTATGGACAGTGTGAAGGGTACGCCGCGGCAATGTCTCTTCTCTGCGACAAGTCAGGGATACCCAATTATACGGTATGCGGCACCAATGAAAACGGAGATACCCACGCATGGAACAAGGTTCTCCTGAACGGACAGTGGTACAACGCCGACTGTACATGGGACGATCCCATCTTAACAAGGAATGACCCCGATTTTGTGCGCCATGATTATCTGCTTGTCACCGATGAGGAGATAGAGGGGATAACCCATTTCACCGACGAGCTTTATGCAGGGATGCCGCCCTGCACTGCGGAAAGCGAGAATTATTTCGCAGGCAGAAAGCTTGTGTATTACTCAGCCTCCGATGCAGCGGATGCAATGCGTGAGCAGATAAAAGCAGCGGGTCTGCTGGGGAAAAGAGAGGCAGAGCTGAGGATGTCGGAAGAGGGCGCTTACTTTTCCGCCCTGGCAAGGCTTTTTGACAGCGGGGAGATCAAGGAAATGATCGAGGACATCAACGGCGAATACGGTACAAAGATACGCTCTGCATATAAGCATAATAATGACACCTTGTTTATAGTACATATTTCACTTATTTATGAATCTGACGTTATGGAATGACACCGATATTTTATAGGGGAGCAGTGAGTTTTATATGAGAAGATCGGCAAGATGGCTTTGGGCGATAGTTCTGTGCGGAGTTATTATGTCCGCCTGCAAAAATGACGGCATAGATGAAGGTGATGCACTGCCTGCTGTGGTGACAAATCCCACTTCACCGACAGTGGTGTACATGACAGAGGATACCGAATCGGAGGAGACTGTTTCTCTTCCCGAGATAGTGAGCACCAGCCGTACCGCCTCAACAGAGGATATGCCCGATCTTGCAACTACCACTACCACCCCCTCTGTTCCTGCAGAGCCAACAGAGCCCACCATTTCGGTTCTGCCTGATGTCCCCAATGTGCCGATAGGTCAGTTCACTACTACTCAGGCGACCTATCCTGTGCCTTCAAGCTTCAGCACAGTGACTGCAACATCATATAATGATGACGAGGATTTTGAAGTTGACGATGAGGATGATGACGTTCCCGCTGCTGTTGAATATGATACCGGATCGGGCGCAGGAATTTTCAAGGAAAAGACACCCTCACAGACACCGGAGACCACAGACCCCTTTTCGCCCTATACAATAAAGTCCAGGACCCAGAGACCCTATTCATACAGCAGCCTTAACGAAAAGGGAAGGTATGTCTATGACGCCATTCTGCAAACTATCGGGAAAAGATCCGCATATGTGGATCTTTCAGAGATGGACGGCATAAAAAAAGAGGACTACTGCGATGTATACAGTCTGCTGTACAACGATGAAAATTCCATGTACTATCTGGACACCAATATGCAGTATGCTATAAATACAAACACTAACAATGTGCGTTCAGCCACTGTTTTCTACAAGTATACCTCTGCGGAGATAGAGCGTATGCAGGCAGAGATAGATTCGGAGACAGCAAATATCCTTGCAAAAATAACTCCCGGCATGAGCCAGTATGATATCGTAAAGGTTTTCTATGACTATCTTGCATTCAATGTGGTCTATGACGAGGACGCTCCCCACTGCAATGACATCTACGGGGTGTTCGTTGACAAGAGAGCTATCTGCGGAGGATACTCAAAGGCGTTTTCCTATCTCTGCGACAAGGTGGGAATCGAGACTCTTACAATAACAGGCGATGCGGACAACGTCCCACATATGTGGAACATGATAAAGCTGGGAGGGGACTGGTATCATATAGACATCACATATGCAGTGACCGAGTCAAAGCTTGGCAGCTATGTAAGATATGATTATTTCTGTGTTACCGATGAGGTGATAGACCGCAGCCGCGTTTTATTTGCTCAGGATTATACATATCCTGCAGCATCGGCAACGAAGTGCAACTACTTTGTGAAAAACGGACTGATAGCAAACAGCTATGATGAAGCGTACAGTATGCTTTACGACGGTATCATAGAAACCTCTGCCCGTAAGGAGCTTGTGGTGCAGATACGGTGCGGAAGCAAGGCAGTATATGATGAAGCGATATACAATTTCTTCAGTCCTTCACAGAAAAAGGTGCTGGATCTTATGGAGGACGCTCTTACAAAGTCGAAAAACAAATACAAATGTGACAATATTTCCTACGGTCAGGACGACAGTACATATGTAATAAAGCTGTTCCTTGAATATACAAATTAAGGGAGAATAAGGGCGGCGTCGAAAGGTGGCGGCGGCTTGGGCAAAAAAACATTTGCGGCATTGCTTGCAGCGGCAATGATCCTCAGCGGCTGCCGCAGCAGGGAAGAAGAGTCTGATGAAAAGGAATATCATATTTATTCCGACGGTACATATGTTGAGGGAATAAGCACAGATGTCTCCCGGGAAGAGGAGGACATCGAGACTGAGCTTTATATCCCGGAAGGCATGAAAACGGATCAGCTCAGCAGGACTGTACTTACAGAAAGCGAGCTGGAGCTTTACGACCGTATAGCAAGCGACATAGGCAGCTTCAGTGAGAAAGCTCCGCTTACAGTAGAGTCGAATATCTATCAGAGAGTGGCAGAGCTTGTGCGTATCGAGCAGCTTGCCTATACCCAGGTCTCGGGGGTGGGACTTGAACTGAATTCCGACACACTGATATTTGATGTGCTTTATACCTACAGATTTACACTGACTGAAGCAAACCGCATGAACCGTGCGGCTGAAGAAGCGGCAAAACAAATCATGGAAGGCATTTCTCCGGGAATGGACGACTATGAAAAGCTGAAATATTTCCATGACTATCTGGTGCTCAACTGTGTGCCCAGCACTGACGATCCTTATGCCGATACGATATACGGCGCTCTTGTAAGGGGAAAGGCTCTCTGCGAGGGATATACAAAGGCATTTTCCTATCTGTGCAATCTGGCAGGGATAGAAAATGTGATCGTCACGGGAGTGACGGATGTCCCCCATATGTGGAACATGGTAAAGCTGGGAGGCAACTGGTATCATGTGGACGTCACATGGGACGATTCAAGCGACAAGCTCCATGAGGACTATCCGGACATAATCCTTTACCAGTATTTTATGGTCACGGATTCGGTAATAAGGAACAACCATACAATAAGCAGCTATCCTGCAGAGCCTCCCAAGGCCAACGGAAAGAACGAGAATTATTTTGTCCGTGAGGGCGCAGACATAAGCAGCGAGGAGGAGTTCTTTACTGCATCGGACAACGCCATAACCGCAGCGGCAGCGGAAAGAAAAAGAGGGGCTATGGTGAAGTTCGAGACAAGCGACCTGTTCATATCCGTTACGTCACGTCTTGAAAGGGAGTCTGTTGAAGGGTCTGTCGACGCTGTTTTTGAACCTATAATTTCAAGGATAAGGTCTCTTTACGGAATCAACGTCCGTCTCAGCTGGACGGACTACTACGGGCAGTACCGTATCCTGACATACATTATCGATTATCCTTAAGGCAGCATGGCAGACGCAGGTTTGTCCTGCTGCCTTTGCTGAAAGATCAAAGAAGGGGGTACCTTTATGAACATATTAGTTATCGACGCTCAGGGCGGCGGCATAGGAAAGCAGCTTGTGACAGCAATAAAGCAGGGGGTACCCTCTGCTTTTGTGACTGCGGTGGGGACAAACAGCGCAGCCACCTCTGCAATGCTTAAGGCGGGAGCGGACGAGGCAGCAACAGGGGAGAACTCGGTGGTGACGGTCTGCAGGAAAGCGGATGTTATCGTGGGACCCATCGGGATAGTCATAGCGGACTCCATGCTGGGAGAGGTGACGCCCGGAATGGCGGCAGCTGTGGCTCAGAGCAGCGCAAAAAGAGTGCTGATACCATTCAATCACTGCGACAATATTATTGTGGGCATCTCCGACTACAGCACAGGGAAGCTTATTTCCGGAGCGGTGGAGGAGATAAAAAAGATAGCAAATATTCATTAATCAGTGTATATTTTAACAAATATACACTGATTTTTGCATAATAATGAAAAAATTATAAAAATGTGCAAAAACCCCTTGACAAAGTTTTTTTATGGTGTATAATTATTTTATGATGCAAAAAACGGCAGTGCATAATATGCATTTTTATATGGATTTATGCATTCTGAGCCGATGAAATAATGGAGGAATATATAATGGCAAAAGAGATCAAAAAAGTAGTGCTGGCTTATTCGGGAGGTCTGGATACATCTATCATCATTCCCTGGCTTAAGGAAAACTACAATAACTGCGAGGTCATCGCAGTATCGGGCGACGTGGGACAGGGCACCGAGCTGGACGGTCTGGAGGAGAAGGCTCTCAAAACAGGCGCTTCCAAGCTCTATATAGAGGACCTGAACAAGGAGTTCGTTGAGGAGTTCATTTTCCCCACTGTCAAGGCTCAGGCTGTATATGAGAACAGATATCTGCTGGGTACGTCCTTTGCACGTCCCATCATTGCAAAAAGAATAGTCGAGATCGCTAAAAAAGAGGGCGCGGACGCTATCTGCCACGGCTGTACAGGCAAGGGCAACGATCAGGTAAGATTTGAGCTGACCATCAAGGCTTTCGCTCCCGAAATGGAGATCATCGCTCCCTGGAGAATCTGGAATCTGAAATCCAGAGACGAGGAGATCGACTACGCAGAAGCACATAACATCCCCCTTAAAATAAACAGAGAGACTAACTACTCCAAGGATAAGAACCTGTGGCACCTTTCCCATGAGGGTCTTGACCTTGAGGATCCCGCAAATGAGCCTCAGTACGAGAAGCCCGGTTTCCTTGAATTAGGAGTGTCTCCCATCCAGGCTCCCGACAAGCCTACTTATGTTACTATCCATTTTGAAAAGGGTATCCCCA
>JAFLUI010000054.1 GCA_022508825.1 Oscillospiraceae bacterium | reverse complement strand
ACGACAATACGCTGCCACATTGATTTTGTTATCCATTTTACCTCCTTCCCACATTAATGTGGGGATAACTATCCCCCTGCATATATAATTTTACACTTTACCACACAAAAAGCAAGCGGCAGATTGTACAAACTTATAAGTATGATTCGGTCATATATGCCGCGGGAAATGTTTATGCTGCTGAATTATTTTCTACATCCTGCATAGCGATCAGCCGTTTAAGCTGGTCAGCAGTAATAAGTCCCTGCTTGTAAAATTCCTTGTAGTAGCCGATCTTCATAGCCTTGACAAATTCGTCTATGCACTCTTCGGGAATTTCAAAACGTGTTTCCTTGTCTTTCAACTTCCGTCACCATCCTTTCTCTGCTCCTGCTCCTCAAGCCACTCATAGAACTTTTCCCTGCGGATAAACTTACGCTTCCCGATCTTTATGACGGGAACATCAAGGCGGTTGAGGAAAGCATAAGCCATAGATCGGGTAAGACCGAAATCCTGCAAATCCTCCGCTGTGAGCATTTCACGCAAATTGTTTTTTCTTTCTGACATTTTGGTGTCCTCCTGTATAAAAATATTTTCGGTGTACTGCCTGATTGCAGTCAATCGAATGTGTCAGGTCAATCATTCGATATGAAAAAGCCTTGTATTTACTTGATTTGCTTGACTTTTTCAGGAAAATATGATATACTTGTATCAATAAAATTATCCATATACATTCCGACATAATTCGACAAAAAGGAACGATAAAATATGAGCGAAATTAAAATACCATTTTCCAAAGAAACAGTCTCCATCGGGGTCAGTTTTGATGTTCCTAAAGAAAAAGAAACAATAATCATAGGCAGTCCCGAAGATGTAAAGCGGTATTTTCTTTCGGGTGTTTCCGGGGATAATATTGATATACGCACAAGAAAGTTAGGTACTCTCATAGACGAAATGAACAAGCTTGCCCAATCTGCTGACGGTGACAAAATGGCAAAGTTGATCGCCGCTTCTAACGGTCTGTGTGAAGTTTTGAACAGCGGTAAGGGCAGCAGCTTGGCGGCTGAATTTAAAGATACCTTGTCTGATATGTACGATAACTCACAAAATGCAAATATGCTTTTTAACTACATAATTTTCTTTATTCTGACAAATTTCAACCTTAACCATAAGGCATTAAACAAAAAAATTTCATTTTTCTGTTTCCGAAATGCAAAATGCGGCAAGGAGGTTTGCGGAGCAGTATAACGCCTGCATATCCGATATGCTTCTGCCGTTCAGAAATCTGCCTGTTGTGCCAGAGGACAAGGTGCGGTATTGGAACATCGACGAACAGATAAGCACATCACAAAATGAATTGATCCTGCACGTTTATTCCTCTCACGTTGACGGAACGTGGAGGACAGGCTATGTTGCGGATAATTCTTTCCTTGCTATCCTGCGTACCTATGTGGACATACTGAAACAGGCGAATGTAGTTGTACGAAATTGTGCTGTTTGTCATAAGCTGATTTTATCGGACAAGGAGAACGTGTCCCAGATATGTGGAAGTGAAAAGTGCCGCAAGGAGCAGTGCCGACTTTCAACTATTGCGGTACGGAAAAAGAATAAGGCAAATCCAATACAGGACTTTTATGATACTTTTTTCCGAAACTGCTCTAACCTCCGTAGAAAATTCGGCAATAACGGTACTGCTCGTGAAATATATGATACTGAATTTCAGAAGATACGCACCGAAGCACTGAAAATGAAAAATGGGCTATCCGAAGATAGTCCAAATCAGGATATTTATGCTTTTTCTACTTTTTGAGTGATAAGGAACAAGAGTTAAGGGGATTGGCGGATTCACTGTTAAAATAATTCGGATGTCTGCTCATCGACGATCACTCAAGTGTTGAGGTCTTTAAGGTTTCACTTTTATTATTCGGCGTAAACATGACGAAGCGAAAAAATCCGGAGCTGAATAAATTATATTTTTTAAAATTCCGGAGGAAAGCAAGCCGAGAGAAGTTTGTCTCTTGAAAATTTTTCAAGTCGAAGCTGGTGTGCCGATGATGAATTTGAAAATCCTGAAAGAGCAGCAACGAAAAAATAAATACAAATCATTCAGGCAGCTGAAGGTCTGACTAAAAATAGATGTTAGCAAATTATGAATGTGAAAATTTCATAATAAAAAATCTGAAATTTTTGCTGTAGCTGCTGTTTCAGCTTTTTCGATTCAAATGCCGATAAGACGAGCATTTGTCAGGGATGCCCATGGAACCCCGATAAAAATTATAAAATGATAGCGAGATACGCTTTTCAGAAATCCAAAAGAATTGTCAACTCTTTGATACAGGCAGTTTGAGAAAATTCGTTTGCTGAGATTTCTGAACATCTGAGAAGTGATGGGGATGCTATCTTCCCTCTGAAAAAAATCATGAGAGCTTCCGGTGAAGGTGAAAAAGTTGACTTGTCTGTTATTGTATGGTATAATTTTTTATCGAGTGATAGCTCAACATATAGGAATTTATAAAAGAGAGAGTTTACACGAGAACAGAAAAGGTGAAACTATGCGTAGACAATTGGAAATATTTTATAATCTTGTTTTAGAGTTTAAAAAAGATACTTCCATTGATGCTGTATTGTTAAATGGTTCTGTTGCATTTGGTACAGCAACAGATTTATCTGATTTGGACATTATCGTACTCGGAAAAAGGAATGACTTTGTATCACAGTTAATTGATGGTGTTTTAGTTGAAATACATTATACCACCTTTGATAAAGCTATTGGTAAGTTGAAAAGCAATCCAATGGAAATATATAAATATCTTGATGCGAAGATTGAATACGATAATGGAAAAGCACAGGAGATCATTATATATGCTGAAACTGTACTGGAGCATTATTGTGCTTCAAAAAAGGAGCGATCCGAAATTTGCTACTGGCTAAAAAGTACAAGGATGAAACTGGAATCTGCATTTTCAAAACAAGATGTTTTATTAATTTCCTATCTTGTCACAACAAACACATGGAAGGTGTTGGAGGGAGTCTGGGCAGTCAACAAAATGCCAGTTTCCCCATCAAGCAGTTTATATCGCAGATATTCAAAATTAAAATTAATTCCATGTCAGGAGTGGTTTGAAAAACTACTGATTGGTAGTGCAGAAAACAGAGGAAGTACAATGATCGATATTATTGATTGGATATTACAGAAATTGAATGAATCGCTTTTGAGTTGTTAGTGTATGTTACATATATGTTGTATTAAATTCCTGTTTAGCAGGAAGAAAAAATTATAGAAATATATTATTTTTTGTCGGATAACATAACAACATATTGGAATTTGGAGGAATATATTATAAATGGATAACAATCAAATAATTAAAATAAACAAGCACTATTGGAATGAAAATGCTGACTTATGGTTTGGAACAACAGCATTGCCCGAATACGGAGTCAAATTTGTAACAGAAAATGATTTGCATTTATTCGGAGATGTATCGGGTAAAAGATTACTGGAAATCTGCTGCGGAAGCGGTCACTCACTAAAATATCATGCGGACAGAAAAGCCGGAGAGCTTTGGGGTGTTGATTTATCACAGAAGCAGCTTGATAATGCAAAAAGACTTTTATCTGAAAACGGTTATTCCGCCAATCTTATATGTTCACCCATGGAAGCAGAGCTTGATATTCCTAAAGAATACTTTGACTATGTATATTCGATATACGGAATTGGTTGGACAACAGATTTACAAGGTACATTCAATAAAATTGCTTCATACTTAAAAAAAGACGGAATTTTCATTTTCAGCTGGCATCATACGCTGTATTATTGTGTTGCTTTTTCACGAGAAGAGCGTAAAGAAATAATTGAAGACGGTAAATTGGTTTTCCATAAAAGTTATTTTGACGAGGAATACTTTACAATACCTGTTGATGGCAGTGAAATCGTTCTATGCAACAGAAAAATATCGACCTATGTTAATGCGTTAGCTAATGCGGAATTTGCCATTGAACGTATGATAGAACAAAACGTCGATGACACAATGGGATCAGAAGAAATAACTGACAAGACCTTAAAAGCAAAAATGCTTCCTATTTCAGTATGTTTTAAGGCAAGAAAATTATAGGACTGCAAATTCCTGGATTACTATGTGGTAAATATCACAGAAATAAATGATTTTATGTCGGATAACAGATTAACATATCGTAATTTATTAAGGAGTTGAATAATGGATATTGGTATGAATACACCTGATGGTGATTTTTCACTTCGTGTGTCTGCACTTATTATCAACAACGATCAATTGCTTGTCATAAAACATGATAATTATGATTGCTTTTACACTATCGGTGGAGGAGTTAATTTAAACGAAACATCTACCGATGCAGTCATCAGAGAGATATTAGAAGAAACAGGGTATCTTCTTCCTGTTGATCGGTTGGTATTTATTCAGGAACGGTTTTACAATATTAACAGTGCTCGTCATCACGAAATAGTTTTCTTCTATCTTATGAAATCAACTGATGTTCAGATTGAAAATGGAACCTGCACGGATCATCAGGAAGAAAAATTATATTGGTTACCTATTGATGAATTGCAGAACACCAATCTTGTCCCGGAATTTTTACGAACATCATTAACAAGTATTCCCGAAGAAGTCATACACATAATTTCTAAGGAATAATTATATTATTTTTTGTCGTGTAATGTTTTCGGGGTGCGGAAAAATCAATGCTGCTATTACAGCTCAACAGTTAATCGACAAATATAAAGCAGATACTATTATATTTTCTGGTATTGCAGGAGGAATGACAGAAAAAATGAATATATTTGATACGGTAGTTTGTACAGCATCAGATTTCCGTGATACAAATAATGAGATTTATTCAGATTTTCCGATTATGGAAAAACCTATATTTTATTCTGACGAACATTTATGTGAAATTGCAAAACAAGCAGTATCGCAAGCAGATTGGAAAGTTCATTTCGGACTTGCCGCCACAGGTGATATTTTTACAGATAATATCAATCCTGATGCATTATGTATCGACATGGAAACAGCGGCTGTTGCTCATACCTGTTATATGTGCAAAACACCTTTTATAGCTATTCGATCTATTTCTGACAATAGTATTGATAACGGGCAAGAAGCAATTGATCGAAATTTTGATAAAGCGGCATACCAATCGTATAGGTTTGTAAATTTAATGCTCACTTTAATGAAAGCGTAAAATAAATTTCTGGTTTATTTGACAGTAAAGGACATCATTAAATAGATTTTATTTCCACAAAATCTATTCTGGCTAAATAAAAAATAGCAATTCTCTCTTGTTGAAAGGCAAACTCTTTTCAAGATTGAGTAGCTTTTCTGCCGAGATGAAATATTTTAATTTTTTATATTCAAGTGAATTCTTTTAAGAAAACGCCCGAATGATTTATGAAAGGATGATAAATATGTCAAAGCAAAAAAAGAGAAAAAACAAAAAAATACAAAAAAATTGTACCAAAAAGCCTCAGTCAGTTATTGAAAAAATAGCTAAATTTTGTAAAAAACCTCATCCTATTGTGAATGCTGTTGTTGGTATTGTGTCATTTGTTGGTGTTGTTGTGATGATTATTGCCAACATAGTTATAATTAATGGAAATAACAGCGATATCACATATGATTATTCGGTAGAGGAGAATCTCTATAATCCCGTAATTTATGTGCATGGCGATAATGCGCCTGACTTATCTGAGGCTAATGAGTACTACAGTAAGGGGCAGGAGTTTTTCCGTATGGGTGACTACGATAATACTCTTGAACGATATACTAAGGCGTTAGATGAATATGAAGACAAACCTGTTAATGTGGATAAGGCACGTATTCAGTATGCTATAGGCATAGTTTATAATCAAAAAGGTAATTTGAAAGAAGCTATTCAGTGGTATTCGGATGCTATCGGAACTCTGAACAGCCTGAAGGAGTCGGCTGAAATCAATCAGGATGAAATTGAATTAGAGGAGATCAAAAATGAACTGAGTTATAATTACTATCTGCGCGGCAATGCCTATGTGGATGATTGTGATCTGGAACGGGCAATGTTGGATTTATATGATTGCTATAATTATCTGATCTATAGCTCCAATGCAAAATGTACCTATTCCTCAGCTTTGTGCCTGCATGGTCGCATTTATATGGCTTCGTATTATGGCACTCACTCCCAATATCCGGTTCATGGTGGAACTGATTTGGGTGTTAGCTGGTTTGATGCAATGTACTGTTTTGACGATGCATTAGAGAACGAAGGAATGCGTCTTAGGTTTGTAAAGGATAGGGAAAACGGCTTTTCCGGCAGCACTGCTGCGGTCAAAGCATACAAATATGCTGATTTTAATAAGAAAGCTAATTTGGTTTTTGATTTACCAGATTTTGGGGAGGAGTGTTGGATCATAGAAAATCCGGATGCCGAAACAGCGATGATCCTGAACTTACGCGCTAAGTTGCTGATGATGATCGGGATTGGAGACGAATCTTCATCCTATCTGGATGAAGCAGAGGTTAACAGTAAGATTGCCCTGCAAATCTACAATGATCTGCCCTCAAATGAGCGGAATGGAATTCAGGATACCTATTACAATTTGTCACAAATTGCGCTGATCAAGGGGAACGTAAATAATATTATTGACTCGGCGGCTGCAAAAGCATCTTACGATTGGTTGGATAAAGCGTTGGATTACACAAGAAAATGGTGCGGCAGGTCCAAAAGTACTGCAATTGTATTGGATAATATAGGTATGGTATATCTTATGGTTGGCGATTGTGATTCAGCAAAGGAGAGCTTTCTTGAAGCACAAAGTATATTTGACGATCTTGGTTTGGCTAAGGATGCAGCGAAACAGAATGAATTTCTGGAATTTGTAGAAAACTATGATCCAGACGGTAAATGGGAATTGGTAATTCAATGAGATTAATTAACCATCTTGGACGGTTGGTTAAAATAGTCTGTGTTGTCTAATTAAAGTTTTGGTATTTTCGCAAGCCGGTATTTTTCATCGGACAGCACACTTGCTTCAAATTCCTTCATGAAGAACTCTCCTTTCAAACTGAGCTTGCCGAACAGCTGCCCGACTTCATCATATTTATTCTATCATACTTGATAGCAGAAATCAACCGCTTTGAAAATCCAAGGCTGAGAAAAATTTTTACAGCTTCACTCTTGCTATCCGACATGAAGATGGCGAAGTGAAGAATCCGAAGAACAGAGAACTGAGGAAGGAGGTCTCCAAGCTGAAACGTGAAATCGTCAAGCTGAAAAAATTTCTCCGAAGCAAAAATTCAAAATCTGCAAAACCGAAGCGGACAAGCTGATTATGATTTTAAAATTTTAGGAGGAAGGCAAGCCGAGAGAAGTTCGTATCTTTAAAAATTTTCAAGATGAAGCTGATGTGCCAATGGGCTTGCCCCTTGAACCATGATAGGATCCATAAAAATAATATGATAGGCTTCGCAGAAATCAGAAAGTCTTCAACAATGCTTCGGCTCAGGTCGTGAGAAAAATTTGTTCGTTGAGATTTTGGAACATCGGGGAAGTGATGGAGCTGCGATTTTCTTCATGAACGTCATGAGAGCCTTCGGAGGGAAATGAAAAAGTTGAAAGCTTCCGACTGCTGCTCCTGCTAAAGTTGAAATTGAGAAATAAATAAAAAATGTCGTTTCAGAAGCGACCACATTTCCTTCCATGTGATTTATAATGTAATTACAATAAATCATATGGGAGGATTTTATATGTCCAAAAATTTTGTAGAACTGGTATTTATTCTTGATATGAGCGGATCAATGTCCGGGCTTATCGATGACACCATTCGCTTATCAGCAAGCAGAAAAAAGAGTCCGGCGAAGCACTTGTCACAACGGTGGTGTTCAATTCATCGGCAGAAACTATACACGACAGGATAAGCATTGCCGATGTCCCGCAGCTCACCGAAAATGAGTATGTCCCTCAGGGAAATACGGCTCTGCTTGATGCGGTGGGAGACACGATCCATCATATTGAGAGCATCCACAAGTACATTCGTGAGGAAGATGTTCCGGAAAAAACTCTTGTTGTTATCACAACTGACGGAATGGAAAACGCAAGCCGTGAGTACAGGACATCAGACATAAAAGCTCTCATTGAAAATAAGAAGTCGAAAAACGGCTGGGAGTTTATTTTCCTGGGTGCAAATATCGATGCTGCCGAGACATCCGAGAGCCTGGGCATTTCAAGAGAATACTCGGCGGATTACTGTGCAACTGCTCCGGGAACCTGCGTTATGTATGAAGTAATGGCTGACACTGTTTCGTCCTTTGTGAAAAACAAATCAATTTCTAAGGCATGGAACAAGAAGCTGAAGAAATAACAGCAAACAGATAAAATAATAAAAGCACAGCATCTGCAGCTTACCGGAAATGACGGTCCGGTGATCCGCAGATGCTGTGCTGTTTTACGGCATAGCCTATTTAAGCTGTTTTTATTTGCTTAATATTTCCTTGACCAGGTTCATTGAATCCCATATGCACAGATCCATATTATTATAATTCCATCTTCCCCAGCGTCCTAACAGTTCAAAGCCTTTTAACTCACTGAAATAATCACGTATATGCGTGATATTCTTCCTGTAGTTAAGGTCATGGATAACATAGGCAAACTCTGTAAATTCACTGTCCAGTGTCTCCCGGTATCCCAATTCTTCAGGCAGGATATTCCGTTCGTTTTCCAAGCCGGTGACGTTAAACCGGCTTCCGATGATCTCCAGCGCTGCGCAGCCCCTGTCCGGCTTATTTATCGCATTCGGAGTGAGTGTGCTCTGATAGCCCACTCTGTGAGAACGGTAGTCGTGTGATGGGATGTACAGCCATGTGATGTCTGTCTCGGGACACTCAAACAGAACAGTTGTCAGGCTGTTGTACTTCAGGTCTCCGATACACTCTGCCACACCGTCCGGCAGCTCCATGACCCTTCTCAGGCAGGGAAGCGGTATCGTACTTATCACCGTGTCATACTCTCCGTCGCCGTTAACGTACCATTTTCCCCCGGTATGCTCGATGCTCTGTATCTCAGAGCCGCAGATGATATTCAGACCCTCTGCTACTGCATTTACAAAAGTCTGTATACCTCCGTTCAGCGGATAGTAGAATGTTGAATGGGGCATTTTCCGTTCGGTAGGGTCCTTTAACAGCATGGACCGGATCATATCCTTTTTGGACGGCAGAGGCATCTTTCCCTCCATCCAGTGTGTTTCCATCTTGTCAAGGGGATACGCCCAGATCTTTTCATTGTAGGGGATCATATAATAATCGCTTATAGCTTTGCCGAAGTTCCATATCAGCCAGTCCTTATAGTTGTCGGGTCTTTCTCCCTGCTGGGACAGGATGAAATCGTGGACGCAGTTCACAGCGTCCTCCATGTCCAGTTCACAAAGGGACAGCTCAAAGGGATAAGAGATATATTTCCCGCTGAAATATATCTTTGCATTCCTTTCCGTGTACTGCCAGTTATCCTTTGAACAGATCGAAAACGCCCATTCCATCACCTCGGGATGCTTGGAATTAAGGATGTGACCTCCGTGAGGGTCATACAAAATACCGCCGGTCGTCCTGCTTCTCGCCAGTCCTCCGATAGTATCATTTTTTTCATATACAGTGACGTCACAGCCCTTATCCTTAAGAAGTCTGGCTGCGCTCAGTCCTGATATTCCCGCTCCTAAAACTGCAATTTTCATTATTATTCTCCTTCTGTCCAGATATCCTTTTCCGTATCCGAAAGCTCTACTCCCTGACTGTACATAGAGACCAGAACGGTATCTTCCTTATAATCAAATGTATGAAACACATAAGGCAGGATAACAAACATATCGCCGGCTTTCATTTCGTATGCTTCCTTTTCGGCGCCTTTCCATACAGACAGCGTAAAGCAGCCGTCCACTACATAAAAGCCCTCTTTGTTGAATTTATGGTAGTGTCCGCCCCGTTTGCTCCCGGCTAAGGATGTAATGACATTGACCTGTTTCCAGCCGTCATGCACCAGCTGCTTAAGACATCCGCTTTCATTCTCGAATACAAAATCCGGCTTCGTTATCTCAATAAGCATACCTTTACCTCCGTTAAAAACGACCCCTGTATCAGCGCACCAGGAATCTTTCTCCCGTTTCGACGCGGTCACGCCAGTAGTTAAGCAGATCATGCATTGTCTGCTCAAAGGTGATCTCAGGTTCCCATCCTGTATGCTCCTTGAACTTTCTGCAGTCAGGCACCTGCAGGTCTGCGTCAATGGGACGGAGACGCTCGGGATCGGTCACTATCTCGATCTTATCCTTCATGGTCGAATAGGAGATCAGTGTATTCAAGGTATCTCCCACCTCGCAGGTATAGGAGCCTCCGATATTATAATACTCACCCGGAACCGGGTCAACAGTGACAAGCATATAATAAGCGCGTACTGCGTCTCTTACGTCTGCATATGTGCGCAGAGACTTGAGATTTCCCACCATTACCTTAGGCTCGATAAGTCCTTTTTCTATCATCGCTATCTGCTTTGCAAAGGTGGATTCATGGAACACATCGCCGCGGCGGGGGCCTGTATGAGTGAACATACGGGTCGTCATGACGGTCATGTCGAATGCCTCTGCATAATATCTTCCCAGAAGATCGGTACCCACCTTTGATATTGCATAGGGTGAAGCAGGGTGGAAGGGACACTCTTCATGTATGCCTGAGTCGGGCTTCTTTTCTGCAGGTATTTTGCCGAACACCTCCGAGGATGCGCACACATGGATAACGGGGTGATAGGACTTATCCTCTTTCATTGTCAGACGGACAGCCTCCAGCAGGCGGCAGGTCCCGAGTATATTGGTGTTGAGAGTGTCAATGGGTGCGGTAAAGCTTGTCAGTGGATAGCTCTGCGCTGCCAGGTGGAATATGTAGTCCGGTCTGATATTCTGAACTGCATTTATCAATGAGATCTCATCGTTCAGGTCAGCATATTCAAAATAGATACGCTCCTTGCGGTTCGCACGGTCCAGCAGGTGGCTGATATTGTCAAGGGGACTTCTCCAGCGGCATACGCCGTGGATATCCCAGTCGGTGTTTTCAAGCAAAAAATCTGCCAGATGTGATCCTACCATTCCGGTGATGCCTGTTATAAGTGCTTTTTTTGCCATTGTATGCGGCTCCTTTCCTGCGCTGCTTATTTACGGTAATTATCCTTGTTGATCTTATAGTCCTCATATGTCTGTCTGAGCCCTTCTTCAAGGGTGATCGACGGTTTCCAGCCCAGACTGAAAAGCTTGGATGAATCCAGAAGCTTGCGGGGCGTTCCGTCGGGATGGATGTGGTCGTAAACGATCTCTCCTTCAAATCCCACTGTCTTTGCGACCTTTGCTCCCAGCTCCTGCATTGTGATATCTGCGCCGTAGCCGATATTTATCCAGGACATTCCCGGAGTATTCGGTTCTGCTCCCGGGTCGCCTGAATAGTTCTGCATAATGAAAAAGCAGGCATCCGCCAGATCGTCGATATGCAGAAATTCACGCATAGCCGAGCCTGTGCCCCACATCACCACCTGATCGCTGCCGGAGACCTTAGCGTCATGGAACTTCCTCAGCAAAGCGGGTATAACATGAGAATGCTCGGGATGATAGTTGTCGCCGGGACCGTAAAGATTGCAGGGCATTACCGATATAAAGTCTGCTTTTTCGGGATGATGGGTGTTCAGGTACTCACAAAGCTTCAGACCTGAGATCTTGGCAAGCGCATAACCTTCGTTAGTGATCTCAAGAGGGCTTGTAAGCAGATACTCTTCCTTTATAGGCTGCGGACATTCTCTTGGATAGATGCATCCGCTTCCGCAAAAGCAAAACTTTTTCACATCGTTGTTAAAGGCTGACATGATAGTGTTGAACTCGATCAGCGTATTGAGATACAAAAACTGATCCAGAGCCTCTCTGTTTGCCTGGATGCCTCCGACCTTAGCCGCCGCCATAAAAACATAGTCGGGCTTTTCCTGTTCAAAAAATTTACTTACAGCTTTCTGATCGGTCAGATCAAGCTCCGAGTGAGATCTGGCAACAATATTCTCGAAGCCTTCCTTCCGGAGCTTTTTTACTATAGCAGAGCCTAAGAGACCGTTATGTCCCGCTACATAGATCTTATCGTTTTTTTCCATTATATGTTTTGTATTCATAGCTATCTTCCCATTTCAATTTTATATTTTTAATTATCGAAGAAACGCTCCTCCAGCATAAGGCACAGACAGTGATATACAGGAAGATGCAGCTCCTGTATTTTGTATGTTTCCGTTTCGGGAACACGGATACAAACATCGCTTAGCTGAGACAGTCTGCTTTCCTTCATTCCTGTAAGACCTATCACCTTCATGCCTTTGGCGCGGGCAGCAACGGCAGCATACAATACGTTCATGCTGTTTCCGCTGGTGGATATGCCGAGAAAAACATCCCCCTGCTTTCCGTATCCGTTTACCTGCTGAGCAAAGCACAGGAGCGGCTCGCAGTCGTTCATGTAAGCTGTAGACAGTGCCACATGACCGTCCAGAGCAATAGTGGGCAAGGCTCCCTGCAGATTTTCAGCAAGCACTGCTCCAAACTCGGCATTGACCCCTCTGAGAGCGTCTGCGTATGCCTTGTCGGGCTTCCTCGCCTTGACAAAGCCTTTCATCAGCTCTCCGGCAATATGCTCGGCATCTGCTGCACTGCCTCCGTTGCCTGCAACAAGAAGCTTTCCTCCGCTGCGAAAGCATTCCTCCATACATTTATATGTATCCGAGATCGTCTGTCTGCATTCCGATAACACCGGATACCTTTCCGTAAGATGTTCTATATGCTTTATAACTGCATTATCCATTTGCTTCCCCCTCCAGAATCTGTTTTACTGCATCTGATAATGTAAAAGTCTTTCCGACCTCCTCGGTGCCGTTATTTATTAGTATGCACCTGCAGCCTGCTGCTTTTCCCGCATCCATATCAGTCTCACTGTCGCCGATCATCCATGACTGTGTAAGGTCTATATTAAGATCGGCTGCTGCACGGAGCAGCATACCCGGCTTGGGCTTCCTGCAGTCACAGTCGATCTTTAATTCGGGTATTTCGCCCTCATATCCTTTATGCGGATGATGGGGACAATAATATATCGCATCCAGATACGCACCCTCCAGACCCAACAGCGTTTCCATTTTGTTATGGATATTCTGCAGCCCGTCGACGCTTACCTCGCCACGGGCGATCACAGGCTGATTTGTCACAACAACAGCCAGACAGCCGGAATCGTTGATGAGCCGTATTGCTTCCGCCGCACCGGGCAGCAGTTCAAATTCCTTTTCATCCCGCAGAAATCCTATGTATCGGTTGATAGTTCCGTCACGGTCCAGAAAGACCGCTTTTTGTTTTTTTTGCAGGTTCCTGCTGTGTACACGTCCCGCCCGGACATCTCTGCACACCGATTCATACCGTTCAGGCGTGCCCATGTCCTTGACATATTCGGGACTGTCATAAACAAACATCTGCCCCGTATTTGCCAACGGTTTGAGCAGATGCCGGTCAAGATCGATCTTCTGAGCAGGTATATCCTGCTTAAGCAGCTTCGGGGAAATGATATGCAGACCTGCATTTACCCGATTGCGGTAGTATAACGGACGGGCGTCCTCCTTGGTCAGCCACTGCTTCACCGAACCGTCATCGCCGGCAATGATAAGGCCGCTGTCATAGGGATGGCTGTTAGGATGAGTGAACAGTGTTGCCAGTCCGCCGTGTGTTTTGTGGAAAGCCGCAAATCTTTGAAAGTCGATATCAAAAAGAGCATCTGCATTAAGCAGCAGGAAATCTTCGGTCAGCTTATCCTTTATCCTGAATAATGCGCCTGCGTTTCCTAAAGGTTCATTTTCGACAAAGTATTCGATATTTACACCGAAGGGACGTCCTGATGCAGGCGATATGCCGCTGCCGTCGCCAAAATATCCGGTGATAACATTTCCCAGATGTCCGACGGTTATGATGATATCTGTGAAGCCCTGGTCACGCAGACACTCGATCTCATGCTCCAGTACAGGCTTGCCTTCGATCCAGATCATCGGCTTGGGGATATCCTGTGCAATAGACGAGATACGCGTGCCTTTTCCGCCTGCCATAATGACCGTCTTCATACTGTCACGCTTTCCTTTTCGGAACTGAACTGAAAATCCTCCGGTGCATAGTAGATAACGCGTGTGCCTTTATCTTCAAATTCAAAGGGTATATGCAGCAGACCGGACATAGCCTCAATTACTGCCGCCTGTTTTTCGGGACGCACATAGAACAGCAGGAATCCGCCTCCGCCTGCTCCCAGCAGCTTGCCTCCCAATGCGCCTGCAGCCAGACCCTTCTCATAAAGCTCATCAATGCTGCCTGTAGATATTTTCGATCCTGTCTGACGCTTCAATCTCCAGGTGTGGTCAAGCAGTCTGCCGAAATCGTCTATATCTGCAGATTTATCCACTAATATTTTTTCGGCATCATCCACCAGCGACAGCATTTCCAGAAGCTGTGCGGTCTTGCTTTTATCCGCAACATTATTCATCTGATGCACCTCTGTGGACAGACGTGTAAAGCCTGTAAAAAACATCATAAGATTCCGGTTCAGCTGCTTCTGGCGTTCCGGTGATATTATGATGGGGTATACCTCAAATCCGCCTGCGGAAAAATTTATTCTGTTGAATCCCCCGTAGGATGCTGCGATCTGATCCTGCCAGCCGCCTGCTTCACTGCACAGTACACGTTCCAGATAGATAGCATCCTGAGCCAGGCGGTGCTTGTCAACATATTTTCCTTTAAGTGCATAGAATGCATTTAACATACCTACTGCAAAGGAGCTGCTGGTACCGAGACCCGAACGTGCAGGCAGATCCGCGTCATATGACAGATGTATCTCATGCATATCAAGCATTTTCATCGCATTGCGGATAGCCGGATGCTGGATATCGTCTGTAGAAACAACACGTTCAATTTTTGCATAGGACAATTCACTTTTATGTTCAAAAAAACGTGGAATATGACGTACATTAACATAGCAGTACTTATCGAAGGTAGTGGAGATCACTGCTCCTCCGTTTTCTTTGAAAAAATCTTCCATATCAGTTCCTCCGCCGAAGAAGGACATACGGAACGGGGTTTTTGTGATTATCATTTTTCAGGCTCTCCTTTATGAAAAGTGCAAAAAGCAGTGGTATAAACATATAAAATTTATATAATTATACCACAAAAGCATATAAATGTCAACCGGAAATGGAGAAAAGATATCGAAAGAATGAGAGAAAAATATGGAAAGTATTTATCTGAATTGACTGTAATGTACCTGGTCTGTGCCTGCACAGCGGATCATAATAGAAACATGCCGTCGAATTTTTCCATAGATGTAAGTATGGCACCTATAAGGAACATCCATGCGGTCAGGTCGCTTTGCTTAAGATCACGGTACCATTTTTTGTCCTCGCTCTGCATAAGGGTGAGCATAAAGAGTGACATTATCGTCGTGGTGAGAAAGCCTCCGTTCCAGCGTCCGTAGTCGAACTCTATAATGTAGCAGGGAAGCAGGGCAAGCACCGTCAGCGCTGATGCTCCTACTGCAAGCTTTGCAAACCTGCCTTCCGTCATACTCACCGTCCTGCGGAAAGCGTAGATGTACATCGCAGCCAGAGGGATCATGAGCAGATAGAATATTATTGCCTTGATTATTTGACTGTCGTTTATCAGCGCCATGGTCTTGTTGGCGTGGTATGATGCATCGGCGGCAAAGATCACATGATCAAAAAAGTTATCGTGCGGAGTATAGAAGCCTCCCGATCTCAGGTCTATCAGTTCGTAAGCCTGCTCCAAGGTGATGATCGTCTTTCCCATAGAAAATAACATCAGATATACAAACATTGCGCACACCACAAGAATAGTGACCGCATAGACGCAGACGTTCCTGACAGTGTGTCCCTGACTGTCTGCAAAGCATCTGTATGTGAATATGATAAATACCATCGGAAAGAGAACAGCAGCAAATATCTGATGGATAAGCATACTGCAGGCGCAGAGAAGCGGTATCACAAATACCCAGCTGTTGTTTTTATACAGAATATATATGCAGATAAAGCTAAGGAGATAGTAGTAGATATCTATGCGTAAAACGAGTGATTTTTCAAAATATGAACCGAATACAGGAGACAGAATATACAGACCTGTTAAAAATATAAGTATCTGTCTTGTTTTGGCATCCTTTGCTTTTCCTGCCATTTTTACAATGATAAACACCATAAGAAACAAACAAAGGAGGTACATAGTCATTGCCAGAGTATAGAAGCGGGTCTTGCTGAGATCGTCGCCCAGGATAAGATAGAAAATAGTTCCGATGATCCCTCGCTGAACAAATCCAAAGTGAAAATAATCAACAAAATAGGGAGCTTCCGAAAAGGTTATGGTGCGCATGAAGGAATCGCAGATATACTTGAATGCGGTAAATATGAACCAGCATACCAGCAGCTTTTTAAGCCTGCTTTTCAGAAAAATGTAATGTTCTCCGACCGTTGAATCGTTTGCATACAGGAATAAGATAACATTTGCTGACCAGAAGGTGCAGGTCAGCGGCAGCATGATATCCAGTTTTAAAACAAACGAGACCGTCATCAGTGCAGCCTCACTGAATATCAGAATGGCATAGTAGGCTGCAGATACCTTTCTGCTCCATTGTTTCCTGAGCTTGTCAGCTGTGTAAAAGGAAATGTATATGAAAAATCCGTTTGCCAGATTGACAGGCAGTCTTGGCGGCATATAATCTCCGGGGATGATCCTTAAAGGGCTGTACAGATATTTGAAAAAAGAAGTGCGTCCGAATGGCAGGATACTTGTATCCGAAATATCATTAACTGCAATAAAGCTGTCCATAAAGGCGGTGTTTTTGCCGGTATAGCTTATTGTCTCAGACAGATGATAATGAAGGAACAGAGAAGCAAGTATGATCGCCGCGGTCACGGCAAGGAGCAGACAGAGCTTTTTTCTGTTTTCCGAAGGTCTGACCAGAATGCGGCTGAGAAAAACTGCTGCAATATAGGGAAAGAATATGAACGCGAACCTCAGATCGGCAAGAGCCGCCCCGCAGCACAGAACCGGAACGAGAAAGAGCAGTCTGTCCCGGACAAGAAGATATGCTGCCGCTGCCGTAAGTGTGAATGAGACCGAAGCATTAAGCACAAAACTGTCCAGAATCAGTACCTGTGTCAGTATAAAGGCTATAAGGCATGATGTGATAACAAATCCCGCAAATTTTTGACGGTCACTTTTCGCGCAGTGCTTTATTATCCCCGCTGCACAAAGGGATATGATGAATCCCATCAGGACATAAAGCAGCTTCAGGCTGTTTGAGATCACCATGGCGTTTACCGTTTTAGGGATCAGAAAGCCTATCAGGGAATTGGGAAGCATCCCCTGTCCCTCGCTTGCGGTATAGTAATAGAACAGCGTCACAGGATCATCAAAATAAAAATCATTAAAAATTTCTATGGAAAAGATCATGAACAGGGCAAAGAAAGCTGCCGTAATATATCTTCCTAAAAAAAGTGCGGTATATCTTTTAAAAGCGTCGCTTTCTGAGACGGCAGCTGCTTTTTTTCTGCATTTCAGAACGATGGGAGAGGCTTCAAAAAATTCTGCCAGATAGTCAAGTCCCATATTATTTTCCCCCTTTATTATCCTATATCTTTTTAAAAGCTTTTCTGTATTTGATGTACTGTGCAGAAGCTGTTCCTGTACAGAAGATCAGTAAAACCAGCAGTTGAATTTTTCCATGGAGGTGAGTATGACACCTATAAGGAACATCCATGCGGTCAGGTCGCTTCGTCTCAGATCACGGTACCATTTCTTGTCCTCGCTTTGCATAAGGGTGAGCATAAATATCGACATTATCATAATGCCAAGAACGGCGCAGTTCCAGCGTCCGTAGTCGGTCTCTATGATATAGCAGGGGATCACGGCAAGCACAGTCAGTGCAGAGGCTCCCACTGCAAGCTTTGCAAATCTGCCCTCCGTCATGATTACCGTTTTGCGGAAAGCGCAGATGTACATCGCCGCCAGAGGGGTTATCAGCAGATAGAATATTATTGTTCTGTATGTCTGCATATTGGTTATCAGATCACTGTATTTATCAGCGTTGGATGATAAATCGGCAAAAAGCACATCTTTAAAAAAGACCTCGCTGGGAATGTAGAAGCCTCCCGATTTGAGATTTACCAGATCGTAGACCTGTTCGACAGTGAGCGCCGTATTTTTTGCAGAAAAGAACGTCAGAAATACAAACATGGAGCACACTGCAAGAATAGTGACCGCATAGACGCAGACATTCCTGACAGTGTGTCCCTGACTGTCTGCGAAGCACCTGTATGTGAATACGATAAATATCAGCGGGAAAAGAAGAGCTGCAAATATCTGATGGATAAGCATACAGCAGGCGCAGAGAAGCGGTATCACGATCACCCGGGTGTCGTTTTTATATAATATGTATAAGCAGAGAAATCCTAAGAGACAGTAGTAGATATCTATGCGCAGGTTGTTGGATCTTTCAAAATTGGAACTGAATACGGGAGACAGAATATACAGACCTGTTAAAAAGGCAAGTATCCCTCCCGAATAGGTACTCTTTTCCTTATTCGCCGTTTTTGCCATAATAAACAGGATAAGGACTGCGCAAAGGAGATACATAGGTATTGCCAGAGCATAGAAACGGGTCTTGCTCAT
>JAFLUI010000053.1 GCA_022508825.1 Oscillospiraceae bacterium | reverse complement strand
TTTAACAGATTTGTTTAATATTATTATACTAAACAAATTTGCTTTTGTCAAGTCTATTTTAGAAAAAATTAAACTTTTTTGTTTATTTTCTCTTGACTGTCTTAAACTTATATGTTATACTATATAAAATGACTGAACTTTTATATTTGTGCCACTGTTTTGGGAGCAAATATGAAAATATTGGTATGTATCTTTTAGTATTAAATATGTTATAATAAGGAGTGTAGCAACATGGCTATAAGCGAAAGAATTCGTTTCATCCGTAATCTGCGTGGAATGACGCAGAAATGGCTTGGAATGGCGGTGGGATTTCCCGAAAAGACCGCCGATATCCGTATGGCGCAGTATGAATCGGGAACGAGAACACCAAAGGCAGACCTTACGAACAAGCTTGCGGAAGTATTGGAGGTTTCTCCCGCAGCTTTGGATATTCCCAATATTGAAAATTACAATGGTGTCATGCACACGTTGTTTGCTTTGGAAGATATATATGGTTTGCGGATAGACAAACTCTCCGATGAAGTATGTATCCGTCTTGACAGAGATAACGGTACTGAGTTCCTGACCATGCTTGAAATGTTCACCGCATGGCAGGAGATGGCTGAAAAATACCGGAATGGTGACATCACTCGTGAGGAGTATAATCAGTGGAGGTATAACTATCCACAAATTAAAAATTCCAAACATTAAATACTACATATTCCAATGAAAGGAGATGATTTATATGGCCAATATTCAATATATTGGTAACGATTCATCAAAGTCCGAAAATGGAAAAATCCATGTTTGGAATGGCGATAAAACTGGTTGTGGAGCTTTAATAGCTGATAATCGTGAGGATTGGAAAGCCACAGATGAGCCAGTAACTTGTGAGCGTAACGGTTGCAAAAATCACTAAAATTGGCAATATATAGTTTTTATCATATAACAAAAAGAGCTAACCGACTTTCGAAATCGGTTAGCTCTTAATTTTATAGAATAATTCAAATTTTGCCAAAACGTTGCCACGGCGGTATCACAAGGTCTGAAAAGCACGTGTTTAAGCCATTTCCAGAGGTCTTGCTACTACTCCCACTCAATCGTGGCAGGCGGTTTTGTGGTAACATCATACACCACGCGGTTTACGGACTTTACCTCGTTGACTATCCTGCTTGCACATACTGCAAGAACCTCATACGGTATCTTTGCAAAATCTGCGGTCATGAAGTCGGTGGTGGTGACGCCTCTAAGCGCAAGTGTGTAATCATATGTCCTGCCGTCTCCCATGACACCAACCGAGCGCATATTCGTCAGCACGGCAAAGTATTGGTGAATCTCCTTGTCAAGTCCCGCTTTTGCAATCTCCTCCCGGAAGATGTAGTCTGCGTCCTGAAGTATCTCTAACTTCTCGTCGGTGATCTCTCCGATGATGCGTATCGCCAGTCCGGGTCCCGGGAAGGGCTGACGGTCTACAAGAACATCTGCAAGTCCAAGCTCACGTCCCAGAGCCCGTACCTCATCCTTGAAAAGCATTCGCAGAGGTTCGATGATCTCCTTGAAGTCAACATAATCGGGAAGTCCACCCACGTTATGATGGGACTTTATCACTGCGGCATCTCCCGTCCCGCTTTCGATAATGTCGGGATAGATGGTCCCCTGTACAAGAAAGTCCACCTTGCCGATCTTCTTTGCCTCCTGCTCGAAGACGCGGATAAATTCTTCGCCGATTATTTTTCTCTTTGTCTCCGGATCCGATACCCCCCGCATTTTTGACATGAACTGCTCCTTGGCATTGACCCGGACAAAGTTCAGTCCCCAGCCGGAAAAGGCTTCCTCGATCTCGTCCCCCTCGTTTTTGCGCATGAAGCCGTGGTCTACAAAGATACAGGTAAGCTTGTCTCCCACCGCTTTTGAAAGCAGGGCTGCAGCGACAGAGCTGTCCACACCGCCGGAAAGGGCAAGCAGCACTTTGCCGTCCCCGACTTTTTCACGGATATTCTTTATCGCCGTCTCTGCGTAACCGCCCATCGTCCAGTCTCCGGTGCAGCCGCAGACGTTGTACAGAAATCCGCGGAGCATTGCTGTGCCGTTTTCGGTATGATTTACCTCGGGATGGAACTGTACGGCGTACAGCTTTTTTTCGGGACACTCCATTGCCGCTGTGGGACAGCAGTCTGTATGGGCGGTGATCTTAAATCCCTCAGGGACTTTTTCTATGTAGTCGGTATGGCTCATCCATGAAATGCCTTGTTGGGGGAGTCCCTTAAAAACGGCGGACGAAACGTCATAATGGGTCTCGGTCTTGCCGTATTCGCTTGTTATTGCTGTTGTGACCTTGCCTCCCAGCAGATGCGCCATAAGCTGACAGCCGTAGCATATCCCCAGAATGGGAATGCCAAGCTCGAAAATTTCCTTTGAGCAGGAGGGGGAGTCCTCCTTATAAACGCTGTTGGGTCCCCCTGTAAAAATAATTCCTACAGGGGCTAACGCTTTTATTTCTTCAATTGGGGTCTTATATGACTTTACTTCGCAGTATACTCCGCATTCCCTGACACGTCTTGCGATAAGCTGGTTGTACTGTCCGCCGAAATCAAGAACTATTACGAGCTGATGTGTATCCGACATTTTCAACATTCCTTTCTGCATTTTAATCCATTATATCATAAGTCGGGCAAAAACGCAACCGGAATTTTCTAACTTGTTAAGGGAATTTTGTTTGAATATATGTACATTTAATATGAAACGATATGACTTTTTGTGCAAAAACCGGCAGTCCATACAGGCTGCCGGTTTACATTATTTCATTTCTTTTACAAGGGTAAGCAAAATATCAAGCTGATCTCTTTTTAAAGGCTTTAATGCTTTTATAACTTCGTTAATTTTATCCGGTGATGATACACTTTCGTCAAAAAAGTCTTTGGGTTCAATTTTCAGATATTCGCATATATACAGAAACATCTGCATTGATGGCAATGCTTTCTTGTTTTCGATATTGTTAATGTAACTCTGACTTTGTCCAAGGCTTAAACTCATATCCCTTGCGGAAACATTTTGAGCCGTTCTTAACGCAGCAATTCTGTCTGCAATAAAATTGGAATCTATCATTATAGTCACCACCTACATATAATTATAATATATGCAAATAAAATTATACCTATTTATTGTTTCAATTATCATTGACATTAAAACAATAAATAGGTATAATAGTATTAGATGTCGTTTTAAAGTTGTCAGTATCGTTTATGTAATAAAATAAGTAAGCAAGGAGAGATGCACATGGTAAAATCAGTTTGTTTCACAGGACATAGAAATGTAAAGGTCACAGACGAGCTTGTATTTCTGCTTAATAAAACGCTGACCGAACTTATCAAGAACGGTGCTGTCGATTTTTACGCAGGAGGGGCTATTGGCTGGGATATGCTTTGCGAACAGACTGTACTTGACCTCAGAAATAAATTCCCGCAAATCAGGCTGCATCTTGTTCTCCCTTGTTCTTCTGAGGAACAGACTGCCGACTGGAGCAATGCTCAGAAAGCAGAATATCAGAAAATTCTGACTGCGGCTGATATGGTTGAATATACATCAGAGCATTACTATGACGGCTGCATGAAAGTGCGTAATGTCCGTCTTGTAGAGCTTGCGGACTGCTGTGTGTGCTATTATGACAACAGAAGAAGGAGCGGAACGGGTCAGACCGTCAGAATTGCGGTAAAAAAGGGGATACAAATTTTCAATTTAATTTAATAAAATCCTTGACAAAAAATCAGATAAGTGTTATAATTTTACCGATTGTACAATTTATTTGCCAACACATTCAGGAGGTCACCAAATGAAAAAAAGTATCAGCAGAAAAATCATCGGTCTCATTCTTGCAGCGTCATTCAGCTCTTGTATGCTTCCGACAGGAATTGCAGCAATGGAAACCGTTGATATACAAACATATGATGTGGCAGCCATAGCGGAAGCAGCCGACATAATATGCGGTGATTTTACCATAAGCGGCGAAGGATTGGCGGCAGACACAGACTATAAGTTTGAAAGCAGTGTGCTGACGATACTTTCCGGTAAAGATATCACGATCAAAAACACAAACAGCGGGTCTACTTCAAACCGCATTGAGGTCGCAGGCGGTGTCAGCGCCAACATTACGCTGGCAGGTGTTAATATTTCAAGCTCGGGAGCGGCATTTAAGATCGCGGATAACAGCACCGGAAATGTTACCATCACGCTTGCGGATGGAACGGATAATTTCTTGACAAGCGGAAACAATTGCGCCGGATTGCAGAAAAACGGCGGAATTTCTTCCGGAAATCTGACCATTAATGGTAATACTGGAAAACTGACGGCAACCGGAGGCTCTCATGGTGCCGGCATTGGCGGCACTGGAAGCGGAAGCGGATCCAATATTACCATTAACGGAGGCATGATAATCGCTGCAGGCGGCGGCGGAAACGAAGGCGGTGCAGGCATTGGCGGCGGCGGTCAGAATGGAAATGGCGGCGGTGGACTGAATATTATTATCAATGGCGGCAATATCACAGCTACCGGAGCCGGTGGTGCAGGTATTGGCAGCGGCTATGTAGGCGGCAGCAGCAGTGTTACCATCAACGGCGGTACAGTCATTGCCAACGGAGGCGCAGGCGCTGCCGGTATCGGCGGCGGTAGAAACGCCGGAGAAAGCCAATCCGGTACTACCAATACCATTGTTATTAACGGCGGTACGGTGACCGCAAAAGGCGGAAACAGTTCATGGGGCAACGGCGCAGGCATTGGCAGCGGCGGTGTCAGAGATAACTACAATAACATCACAATTAAAGGAGGCACGGTGACCGCCTTTGGCGGAAATGGCGCTGCAGGCATTGGCAGCAGTTCCAACACTGGTGGGGGTACGATCGGCATCACCGGCGGTTCGGTGACCGCCTCCGGCGGAAACGGTGCTGACAGTATTGGCGGCAGAAACAGTTCCGGAGAGATCGACGGCAATGCCGTCATTCATGCCAATGGCAGTATCGGAGAGAATATCGAAAAAGAAAACGGCATTGTTTTCGAGGACGGTCAGGGTACCGTTTACGGGGATGTTGTGCTTGACGGGGATCTGACAATTGGTGAGGGTGAGAGCCTGACTATCCCGGAAGGAGCTTCTCTCACCAATAACGGCACCATAACCAATAATGGTACTATAAATAATAATGGCGCATTCACAGACAATGGTTCAATAACCGGCGATGGAAATATTACGGGAAATGCACCGATAGAAGATTCAGACGATGATCCAACAGATGATCCCAAGGACGAGGACGATCCTGTAACAGTACCGGAGGGTGGAACTGTTCAGTTCGGTGATGACATTGAAATGGAATTTCCACAAGGCGGTATAATGTACCCTGACGGAACGATCACCGCAGATGAGGTCGTTGTAGGAGATGTAGTTGTTAAGGGCGAAGATGTAACGGTGGATACGGATGGAAATATCACTGTACCAAATGGCGGAACTGTCAGAAACGGCAATGATGAAAAGATCGTACCGAAGGGAACGGTTGTTGACAAGGACGGAAATACAAACGCTCCTGTTACAATTGACCGCTATCCCGGCTATACAAAGGATATTTTGCTTAGCGTTACAAGTGAGGACGATCTTCTCAACGATGAAGACATGAAAAAACTCAAAAACGATCACAATGCTCTTGCAAAAGAGGTATACGACATTACACTGCTCTATAACAGCGAGACGGAAGTCCAGCCTGACAGTGCAATAACAGTGACGATCAAAGCTCCAGATGGTGTTGATGGCACAAAAGCAAAGGTTTTCCGCATGGAGACAGACCAGAGCTTTACAGACATGAATGCGAAATATGACAGCAGTACAAACACTCTCAGCTTTGTAACAGAGCATCTGAGCGTATATATTATTGCAGAAGAACTTACTGTTTCGGATGAGTCTGACGGCAGTCCTTCAACACCCGATGATTCTGAAAATAAACCATCAGCGCCGGATGATTCAGAAAATAACCCTTCAATACCCGATGATTCTGATAATAAGCCATCAACGCCTGATGATTCGGAAAGCACTCCTTCTGTTCCGTCAACGCCGTCGGGTATCGGCGGAGCTCCGGGTATAGCTCCTGCAGGTGCATCTGTCCCTGAGACCATTACCGTCAAGGTTGAAAACAAGGTCATCGGAGAAACTAAAAAGGTCAGAGCGGTAAGAGACGGTGAGAATATAACAGTGGATCTCGGAAAAGAAAATAACGGTTATTATGCAAACATCTACACAAGTAATGGAGATTTTATCACATCTGTACTTATCGAAAAGGGAAAAGCTAAGTTTACACTTTCAAGCGGTGTTAAATTCAGCATCGTAATTGACAGCTTTGCCTACGGAGACGATGTTTCTGCTGAAGCAGGCATATATTCGGACAGGGATATAGTTGAGGACGCCGTTCCCGTTATTGGAATAATGGTTCCCATAGCCGTTTCTCTGACAATTTTCCTTAAAAATAAAAAGTCCGTTAAGTAAAACCAGGACTGCCGTTTTAAACAGCGGCAGTCCTTTTTTATTGTTGTGAAAAATTTTTTGCAAAGTATACTTGACAAATTATGCAAAGCGTGCTATACTTATGTAAAGTAAACTTTGCAAAGCAAAAAAGAAAGGAGAGGAGCCTTGAAAACAAAGATACATGAGCTGCGCAGAGAGCGGCGTATTTCACAGGAGGAGCTTGCTGCTGCGGTGGGAGTCACAAGGCAGACCATTACCTCTCTGGAATGTGAAAAGTACACGGCTTCGCTGGTGCTGGCATACAAGATAGCGAAATATTTTGACAAGACAATCGAGGAGGTCTTTGATTTCTCGGATATTGAGAATTTGTAGGGAGGTTTGATCTATGGAAAAATTCAGAAAGCAGATAAAAATAAAGCTTGTTATGTACATTGTCTTTGCTGTGCTGATGCCGGTGGTGTATATGACGATCAGCTTTATTTATCCCGATAATGATACATTTTCTGCGGGGTACAGCTCCGGCTTCTGTTCAGGATTTACTCTGGTATCGGTGGTGTTTGCTGTCAGGTACGCTGTGGTGCTTAAGGATCCCGAAAAGCTTAAAAAGCTTTATGTTCTTGAGACAGATGAACGGTCAAGGCTTATCCGCGAGAAAACCGCAAGCGGCAGCTTTGTCATCACAGTTTTTATTCTGGGATTTGCAACGGTCATCGCCACGTTTTTCTCCGACACAGTCGTGTGCGTTCTTGCTGCTGTTATCGGCGTCATGGCGCTGACAAAGATGTCACTTAAATTCTATTATGACAGAAAATATTAAAGGCTGAGCCTTTACCCTTTCCGCTGCGAAGTTTTGCAGCAATTCGTGAGTTTGTGACTCGGTAACTTCAGAAAAACATAACATTAATTATAATATGATTTTTAGAAAGGAAGTGTATTTATGGCTGCGGTTCTTGAAGTAAAGGAGCTTTCAAAAAAGTATCCTAAAAAGGACGTTTTTGCTGCCGACAAAGTAAGCTTTACCGTTGAGGAGGGGGAGATATTTGCCCTCATCGGTCCCAACGGAGCAGGTAAGACTACCACTATCCGTATGATCTCCACACTCATACAGCCTACAGACGGGGACGCACTTGTTGCGGGTCACAGTATAGTGAAGGAGCCAGACAAGGTCCGTGAGTGCATAACCTACCTCCCGGACGAGGCAGGAGCGTACAAGACCATGACTGGCAAGAATTATCTGGAATTTATGGCGGGACTCTTTGCAAAGGACAAGGATACTCTTGACCAGTATGTCGAGCGCGGAAAGGTCATATGCGGTCTGGGGGACAGGCTGAACGAAAAAATAGGTGGGTACTCCAGAGGTATGATACGCAAGCTGCTCCTTGCCCGTGCGGTAATGACAGAGCCAAGGCTTGCTATCATGGACGAGGCTACCTCCGGTCTGGACGTTATAAACGCTCTTGATATAAGGAAGATGATTAAAAATCTTGCCAGGGAAAGGAACATGGCGTTTCTGCTGTCCTCACACAATATGCTGGAGATAGAGTATGTTTCCGACCGTGTGGGAATCATTACAGGCGGCAAGCTGATGGAAGTGGGCAGGATCGATGAAATAAAGGAAAAATACGGCGCTGCCAATCTGGAAGAGGTATTTGAAAAGGTAATAAAGGCGGGTGAAAATGATGAAATTCGGTAATCTTCTTAAAAAAGAGCTGCGTGAGCTTCTTACAAAGCAGGCGATAATAAGCATGGTATTTACCATGGTGCTGCTTATCGTAATGGGTCAGATCATGGGAACTGCAATGGAGGAGGGCATAAGCAGCTCGTCCACCATAAACCTGTGCAATCAGGACGACAGTGAATTTACTGCCGAGGTTCTGAAAAAAATAGGCGCCTCGGAGGAAACAAGCATCAACTATGTTGAACTGCAAAGTGACGACTATGCTGCAGAGCTTGAAAGACTGGATATCAAAAATCTGGTCATCATCCCTCATGGATACGGCGAAAGCATTATAGAAAAGCATGAGCCTGCTTCTGTAAAGTATGTTAGCCGTATGTCTCCTGCGGGTCTTGCGTCCTCTATGGAAACAATATCCTCCTCGGAGGTCATAAGCTCCATACAGACTGTCTGCACAGATGAGATACTGCTGCAGACATACGGTCTCACTGATGAGGAGATCAAAACAGTAAGGTACCCTATGCAGACTGTTGAATATACGGTCAACAACGGCAGGACAGCGGAGGTATCCGCCACCGCTCTCACTGCCATCACCATGATGCAGTCTATGATAGCGCCCTTTGCGATCTTTTTCCTGCTGCTTATGGCGTCCCAGATGATAATGACCGCTATATCCACAGAGAAGATAGACAAGACACTGGAAACTCTGCTTTCTGCGCCTGTTTCCCGAATGACCGTCCTGACTGCAAAAATGGTGGCTGCGGTAATTACCGCTCTGTTAAACGCACTGTTTATGATAGTAGGCTTCGTTTTTTACATGACGGGAATGGTGGGCAGCACGGTGAATGAAATGTCAAGCGGGGTACACATTAGCGGAGCTGAAATGGCTGAAGCAATGGGAGAGGTTACAAACCTCGGACAGGCAATGACCGATCTGGGTATTGCTCTTACTCCGTTCAGTTATGTGCTGTTTGCGCTGCAGCTTTTCTTTACAGTGGCAATAGGACTTGCTATCTCCCTTATCCTGGGAGCAATGGCAACGGACGTAAAATCCGTCCAGACTCTGATAATGCCTGTAATGATAACGGTAATGATACCATTTTTCATTACAATGTTTATGGATGTAAACTCTATGTCCACACCCTTTAAGATAATTATTTACGCCATTCCGTTCACACACACATATACAGCCTTGACAAATCTGATGAATGGTGATATGATTATATATTGGGCGGGGCTTGCATATCAGATCGTATTCTTTGCGGTATGTATGTTCCTTGCAGTGAAGATGTTCACTACTGACAGGCTGTTTACGATGTCATTTTCTGTGGATGCGGGAAAGAAAAAGTCAGGCAGCAAAAAGACACCCGCCGAAAATTGATTTGATGGGGTCATGGATATGAACAATGATCGCAAGCCTTTCTATATGCCGAAGGAACGGCGTTCGGTGCTTCTCAGGGTATGCAGCTGGCTTTTTACAGCAGGGACCTGTCTTATGTGGATATTTCAGGACAAGTTTGAGATCGAACGGGGAGACCTTCTTATTATGTCGGGGATAGCTGTCCTTCTTGTGACGCTGTCCATAAACTCAAAGCAGTCTGAAAAGCGTCTGAAGATCGACGACGAGACCCTTCGCAAGATACAGGAGGACATCGGCAAGGGCGACTACAACAACGATATTTACTTCAAATAAAGAGGGGGCAAGGGCAGTCTTTGCCCCCTTTTTGGCGTTATGCAGAAAAAATTATATTTTAGGGTTTACAACCGGGATAAAGTATGATATAATATAATGATGATGAAAAAGTTTGAGGAGATCATATATGCGTGTTATAACCGGAAGTGCAAGGGGCAGACGTCTTAAGTCTCCCGAGGGACGGGATGTCCGTCCTACCACCGATAAGGTAAAAGAGGCAATTTTTTCTATTATACAGTTTGATATAGAGGGCTCTGCTGTGCTGGATCTTTTTTCCGGCTCGGGACAGATGGGCGTGGAGGCTCTTTCCCGCGGGGCTAAGTCCTGCGTTTTCGTGGACAGCAGCCATGCTTCCGTGGGCATCACCAAGGAAAACGCCGCAGCGGCAGGCTTCCGCAGCGACGCAACGGTGGTCACTGCGGACAGCATAAGCTATCTGAGAATGTGCAGGAGCAGGTTTGATATAGCTTTTCTTGACCCTCCCTATGAAAAGGGTCTCATCGAAGAAGCGATGCCTCTGCTGTGCAAATTGATGTCCGACAGGGGAATAGTTATCTGCGAGCATGAAAAGGGTCTGGTGCTGCCCGAAAAATTCGGCAGTCTGGAGCTTCACCGCACCTACAAATACGGCAAGGTGGAGGTCACGGTATACAGGACACCCGATAATGAGGAGTAAGCGGTCAGACGAGTATCTGAAAGGAGAGGCGTTCCCTGCAGTGGTATCCTGATATATGAAATCGGAGATGTAATTAGGGAGCATGATAAAAGATGGAAGCCAAAAGAGTTGCTGTTTATCCGGGAAGCTTTGACCCGATAACCTATGGACACAGGGATATTATCCAGAGGGCGTCAAAGCTGTTTGACAAGGTAATAGTTCTGGTGTCTGTAAATGCGATAAAGGATCCCAGCTTTACTGCGGTGGAGCGCATAAAGATGATCGAAAAGGTAGTTTCGGAAGGTATTGACGATGTTGTTATAGATATGTGGGACGGGCTTCTGGTGGATTATATCCGTCAGGTGGGTGCCTGTGCTATAATAAAGGGTCTGCGGGCGGTGTCCGACTTTGAATATGAGTTCCAGCAGGCGCTTGCCAACAAGATACTTTATGACGGGGCGGAAACGGTTTTCCTTACCACAAGCTCGGAAAATATGTATCTGTCCTCCAGTGTTGTAAAGCAGATCGCTTCCTTTGGCGGCGATATAAGTCATTTTGTACCCCATTGTATTCTTGACGATATAAAAACACGGCTTATGAAGAATCCCCCTGTACTCAGGTAATATAAGAAAGGATTGGTAAAAATGATAATTGATGACATTCTCGATATGATGGACGATATGCTGGACAATGCAGCGTCGGTGCCCTTTGCGGTGAAGAAATCCATAATCGACGGCGATCAGATGAGGGACTACATAAATGAGATTCGTCTTAATATGCCTCCTGAGATAAAGCAGGCAAAGCTTATCGTAAGGGACAGGCAGTCCATTATCACCGATGCCAACAAGGAGGCGGACACTATAATCCGCCGGGCTGAGGACAGGGCTAAGATAATGATCTCCAACGATGAGATCACAAAGGGCGCCAAGGCAAAGGCTATTGAGATCACAAATCAGGCTCAGGCTAAGGCAAAGGAGATAAAGCTTGCGGCGGATAAGTACATTGACAGCGTACTTGTTCAGACAGAGGAGTGCCTCCAGTCAAAGCTTGCAGATGTGAGAAAGACACGTCAGGCGGTAAAGACTCTCCCTGCTCAGAATCAGCAAAAGAAATAGGGTCTGCTTTTCAGACGGGCACTGTAAAATTTAACGGGGACGGTATTTTTGAATATAAGACGGGGGCTGTTGCACGAAAGTGCAGCAGTCCCCGGTTTTTATATGCAATTTAGCCTATAAACATCTGTGTCCAGTAATTTCCGCTTACAACGTGTCCTACGCCGATCTCTTTGAATGAGGAGTTAAGGATGTTTGCTCTGTGACCTTCCGAGTTCATCCAGCCTTCAACAACTGCCTCGGGAGTCCTGTAGCCCATGGCAATGTTTTCACCCGCGGTCTTGTAGCTTATTCCGAAGCTCTTCATCATATCAAAGGGACTGCCGTATGTAGGAGATGTATGACTGAAATATTGCTTGTCTTTCATATCCTGCGACTTTGCTCTTGCAACTGCGGAAAGCTCGGTGTTAAGGGTCAGAGCGGAAAGTCCGTACTTTGCGCGCTCGACATTCACAAGCTCCACTACCTTCTTTTCATAGTCGGATACGCTGCTGTCATCTGTATCTGTTACAGACGTATCCGGCTTTGAAGTGTCCGGTTTTGAGGGAGTGGTATCAGGCTTGGAAGTGCCTGTACCGGGAGTTGTTACACAGTCGCCTGTATCACAGGAGCTGTCATTGGAGCCTGACTCTGCTCCGTTTCCCTTATTGGGAGTGTTTGCATTGCTGTCATTGCTGCCGGTGCAGCTTCCGGGATTACCGAAAAGTCTATCCAGCCCGAGGGCTTTCAGTAATGAGCTGATGTCCGAATAGTTCGGACAGTATCCGCTAAAGCTTACATTACAGTTACCCGAGCCGGAATTTGAACTGCAGTTTTTGGAACTGCCAAATACCTGAAAACAACCTGCAGCGCTTACCGGAACTGAGTAAGCTGTAATAACAGCGATGGCGCTCATTGCCGCAGCGGCACATCTTAAAGTCTTTTTCATAAGTATACCTCCTGAATTTCATCATGAAAGCCACTATTTTTTCAGGCTTTCTTCCTTAATTATATCTTGTATAGTGGAAATTTTCAACCCACAATATATGGGGTATAAAATGCACATCTTATGTAGAAAAGACTCCTAATATTTATTGCTGATGACATGAAAAATACGGTTCGGGGGTCATTTTTTGCTATAATTCTGTAATAAAAATCAGGACGATTGACTTGTCTTTCCATAAATGCTATAATATCGGTAAAGATAACTGCATAAAAAGGATTGACAAAACCAAACAAAAATATCAGGAAAGGGTAAATGAAATGGGAATACTTTTAGGCAGATGGGACTGCGAGTACTGCTCAAAAAAAGGTATACCTGCAGACGTGCGTCACTGTCCCTCCTGCGGCAATCCGGTGGGACAGAACGTGAAGTATTATCTGCCGCAGGGGTCAAAGGACTATGTGGACCCGAAGGTAGTTCCGAAGGGCGCGGACTGGAAGTGCGGATACTGTGAAAGCTATAACAGGTCTGACTCTGAGGTCTGCAGCAACTGCGGCGCTCCAAAGGGAGCGGGAAAGGATTACTTTCAGAACCATGCGGAAAATGCGGCGAGATCTTCCTCGGCAGACAGCAGTCCCGGCAATACGGGAGGAAATACATATTACGGCGGAGGGACGGCGGGGGAGGCATCGTCATACTACAGCAGAGGGATATCGGGGTCATCATCTTCGTCATATTACAGCTATCCGCAGAAAAAGGATTTTAACTACTGGCTCAAGTGGATAATTGCAGGTATTGCTGTAATTGCGGTGATAATCGGCATCGCAGCCATTGTCACGCCGAAAGAAAAAACGCTGACGGTGGAGGGCTTTTCCTGGGAGCGTACCCTGTATATAGAAAAGTATAAAACGGTCAGGGAATCGGGCTGGAATATTCCGTCCGGCGGCAGACTGCAATATACCAGAGAGGAAGTACGTTCATATGACCATCAGTTTGTGGGGTACAGGACGGAGACCTACACGGAACAGGAGATAGATCATTATGAATCCTATGTATCGGGATACCGTGACTTAGGAAACGGGTATTTTGAGGAGATAATAGATCAGAGACCTGTCTACAGAACGGTGACAAAAACCCGGGAGGTTCCGCAATACGTGGATGTACCCGTCTATGACACGAAATATTACTATGACATTGACAAGTGGGTCAAGAATCACACGGTGGACACCAATGGCAGAGACCAAGAGCCTTACTGGGGACAGGAACCGCCTGCTTCGACCGGCTCTCCCAAGCTGGGAGATGAAAGAGTGTCATCACGTTCGGAGACATACCGCATCATTGGTACACTGAGCGGCACAAAAAATAGCCGATCATATGAGATCGGCTACAGCGACTGGGAAAAGCTTAAAAAAGGCGATTCTGTCCGGTGCAAGGTGTACGCATCGGGGAAAATCGAATTTCTTAAAGATCAATAAAATAGTTCATTATGGAGGGTCCCTTTTCAATGTAAAGACCCGTCTCTGCGGCGGTCTTTTCGGTGAAAACGGGCTTTCCTTCTGCCTTGACGCTCTTTGTGTAGATCATGAACGGCACTGCGTCGTTGGTGTGAGTTTTAAGCGACAGCGGAGTAGGATGGTCGGGGAGTATCATCAGCTTGAAATCGTCGTATTTGTTAAGCTCGGGCAGGATAGTGCCTAAGATCTCCTTGTCGATTATTTCAAGGGACTTTACCTTGTTTTCAATCTCGTGCCTGTGTCCGCACTCGTCGGGAGCCTCAACATGGATATAAACAAAGTCCTGACCGTTTGCAAGCTCCTTGAGTGCTGCCTCTGCCTTGCCTTTGAAATTGGTGTCGATGTATCCTGTAGCGCCCTCTACGTTCACAACGTTCATTCCTGCAAACTTTCCTATGCCCTTGAGCAGGTCTACTGCGGATATCATGGAGGCTTTCAGTCCGTGGGACTCATAGAAATTTGCAAGATTTGCACGGACGCCCTCTCCCCAGAGCCAGATGCAGTTTGCGGGACGCAGCCCCTTTGCCTCTCTTGCTTTATTGACGGGGTGGTCTTTCAGAAGCTCCACGCTCTTTTTCATCATATCGAACAGCTTTTCAGCATTAGGGTGATCGGGGAGGTACTCTGTTACCTTTCTGCCGGTGATGTCGTGGGGAGGTGTGAGAGTTCCCACGTCAAGAGTGCCGCCGTGCCAGATAAGGCAGTGTCTGTAGCTTACGCCGCTGTAGAGCTTGAACTCCTCGTTGTCAAAGTGAGATGCAAGGAAGGTGACAAGCTCCTTTGCTTCCTCGGTGGAGATGTCGTCGGCGCAGTAGTCCACAAGGGTCTTGTCTGCGAAGTTTGGCTCGTCCGAGACAGTGACAAGATTGCAGCGGAATGAAACGTCATCGGGCAGCATATCAATGCCAATAGAGCCTGCTTCAAGAGGGGAACGTCCTGTATAGCAAACAGCGGGGTCGTATCCCAGAACGGACAGGTTTGCAACGTCCGAGCCGGGCTTCATGCCGTCAGCGACGGTCTTTACAAGTCCGATGACGGAATCCTTTGCAAGAGCGTCCATATTGGGGGTGACGGACTTGCTCATGGGAGTTTCCCCGCCAAGCTCTTCAAGGGGATAGTCAGCCATGCCATCGCAGAGTAAAACAACGTACTTCATAAAAATACTTCCTTCTTTGTAAAAATAAGCTACTTCTATTTTAGCACAGACCTTTCAGGATTTCAAGTGGGGGAGGTAAAAATCCTTGACAATTATGGCAGAAAAATGGTATAATCAATATAATTGATAGATCGGGGTATGAAATGGGGTGGGATCATTCAGATGGCAGCAGAGATAATTGATATACTGGAAACAGCCACAGTTGCATTAAGCGGCTTCATGGTAAAAAAATATGTATTCTTAGAGCCTGATATGGAAGCAAAGAAGCAGCGTATCTATTACGGTATCAGCATTATACTTATTGCCTGCGTATTTTTTGTTCTGGGTTCTTTCGGAAAAGATGCGGCAGCAATTACAGTTGGCGGTCTGATAGGACTGAATATCTGTCTTGGCAGAAAAAAACGCCGTTTGCCGGGAGTTCTTCTGATGATACCCCTTCTGGGCATCATCAACGGACTTTTAATGCCTGTCATGCTTGTACCTCCGTATCTGCTTTATTTGTCAGAACAGGGAAGACAGATATATCAGTTTGCAGTCTACGGGATACTGGCAGTATTGCTTGTCCTGTTTTATGTAAAGGGAAAGAAGTGGCGGGTCTGGTTCCATGAGAATTTAAAAAACAGGAGCCTGCGATTGTCAGAGAAGTGTCTGCTCTGGATTATCGGTATTTTGATGATGTTCTTCTCCAATTCAAGTGTAATGCAGCAAGTATCATCCGCAGCAGATTTTAAGGCGTTGGACAGCGTTTATGATTCCGGCTTCGGTATCAGGCAGTTTGTCGGTATAAGCAGTATGGCAGCATTTATCATGACCATCACCATCGTTGTGCTTATCGTTCAGGGAAATAAGCGTGCCTTTTACCATGAAAAGGTCTCAGGTATGCAGTCGGGCATGATAACGCTTATGGCTGACATAGTGGAAAACAGGGACGACAATACAGGCGGTCATATCAAGCGCACCGCAAATTATGTGGAGCAGATCGCAAAGGAGCTGAAAAGGCGGGGAGCATACAAGGATATTCTTACCGATGAATATATGAAAGACCTGATCGTTGCGGCTCCCCTTCACGATATAGGAAAAATACACATCCCCGACGCTGTCCTCAACAAGCCTGGAAGACTGACTGACGAGGAGTTTGCGGTCATGAAGACCCACACCACCGCAGGGAAGGAGCTTCTTGACCATGCAAAGGATGAGCTTGGAGAATACAGCTATCTGACAATGGCAACAGAGATGGCTGCATATCATCATGAGTGGTGGAACGGAAAGGGGTATCCCTACGGCATAAGCGGGGAGGAGATACCTCTTTGCGCGAGGATAATGGCAGTGGCGGACGTATTTGACGCATTGCGCTCGAAACGCTGCTATAAGGAGCCCATGCCTCTTGAAAAAGCGTACAGCATTATCAGGGAGGAATCCGGCACACATTTTGATCCCGAAGTAGTGGACGCATTTTTTGCAGTCTCGGATGGATTTGAAACAGAATAAATACAAAAGCCGCCTTGAAAGCTTAGGGCGGCTTTGTTATACCGGTATTATGATGTGAATTTGTACTGCAAGCCTACAAAATGAACCCTCCGTCTACCGAGAGTACCTGCCCGGTAATAAATGAAGCTCCCGCAAGAAAAACCATGGCTTCTGCCACATCATCGGGGTTGCCGATTCTGTTAAGAGGGGTCTCGTTTTTCAGATCCTCTGTTACATCGGGGGAAAGGTGTCCGTTCATTGGAGTGTCTATGACTCCGGGGGCAATGCAGTTGACGGTAATCCCCGAGGGTCCCACTTCCTTGGCAAGTGCCTTTGTAAATCCGATAATCGCTGCTTTGGAGGCAGAGTAGTGTACCTCGCAGGAGGCTCCCGATATTCCCCACATTGAGGATATGTTTATTATCCGTCCCCACTTTTCGTGTATCATATCGGGCAGGGCTGACTGTGTGCAGAGATAGGCTCCCTTGACGTTCACGTCGAACATCCTGTCCCACATTTCCCCGGTAATATCAGAGAACAATGCCTGCTCGGCTATGCCTGCGTTGTTCACAAGGACTCCCACGGGTCCCAGAACGGCTCTGACCTCTTTGAACATCTTCTCTACAGATGCTCTGTCCGAAATGTCCGCCTGTACAGCGAAAGCATTTATTCCAAGACCTTTCAGCTTTCTGCAGCGTTCCTCTGTTTCGTTACGGGACTTGTTGTAATGCATGGCAACGCTGTATCCTGCATTTACGAAGGCTTTTACGGCAGCCTTGCCTATTCCTCCGGAGGCTCCGGTTATAAGGACTGTTTTTTTCACTTTCGATTTTCCTTTCAGGTGATATTTTTATGGCAATACTTGACTTTGCTGCTCATATTACTTATAATAAATTAATGGAAGACAGATATTCTTTAAAAAGGGGGGATTTTTATGACCCTTGACAACTGCACATTATGCCCCAGACAGTGCGGTGCGGACAGATACAGCGGTACCGGCTTCTGCGGCTGCGGAGCGGAAGTCCGTGCGGCGAAGGCTTACCTCCATATGTGGGAGGAGCCATGCATCTCGGGGAAAAACGGCTCGGGGACGGTGTTTTTCTCCGGCTGCTGTCTGAAATGCTGCTTCTGTCAGAATTATAAAATTTCCTCGGAGGGCGCAGGAAAAGAAATTTCCGTCCGCAGACTTTCGGAGATATTTTTAGAATTGCAGTGTCAGGGCGCACATAATATAAATCTTGTAAGTCCCACACCCTATGTGCCGCAGATAATAGAGGCTCTGGAGCTGTGCGGAGACAGATTGAACATCCCCATAGTTTACAACACAGGCGGCTACGAGCGTGTGGAGACCCTGAAAATGCTGGAGGGCTATGTGGACGTTTACCTCCCCGATCTGAAATATTTTGACGGGGGACTGTCCGAAAAATACTCCGGGGCAGGGGATTATTTTGAGTATGCCTCTGCTGCTCTGAAAGAGATGTACCGTCAGGTGGGGGACTGTCAGATAAAGGATGGTCTAATAAAACGTGGAATGATAGTCCGTCATATGACGCTGCCAACTCATAGACATGATTCTGTGAAAGTTATTGAGTGGCTGGGAAAAAATTTCCCCAAAGAGGGGATACGTCTCAGCCTTATGAGTCAGTACACTCCCTTTTATAAAAGCAGCGAATACAAGGAGATATCAAGACGGATATCCACCTTTGAATATAATTTTGTGCTTGACAGAGCGTCCGAACTTGGCTTTGAGGGCTACGCTCAGGAGCGGTCGTCGGCAAAGGAAGAATACACTCCCGATTTTGATCTTGCGGGAATTTAGAGTGTCCCGTCTTAGAAAGGATAAAATTTATGACAGCAAAAGAGCTTTTATGGATAACCTCCACCATCGGCAGGATGTTTACCGAATACGGCGCAGAAATATACCGTGTAGAGGACAGTATCTACCGTATCGCTGCGGCATATGGGTTTGCCGATGAAAAAAAGCGGGTGGAGGTCTTTTCTATCCCCAGCAGTCTTATCATAACGGTAAATGACGGGGACGAGCCTCCTCTTACCCAGACTATACGCATCGCAAACAGGGGGACTAATCTTGACAGGGTAGACAAGCTGAATAATCTGTCCCGGTATATATGCAGCGAAAAGCCTGAGACGGAGGTTATCAGGCGGCATATTGAGGAGATAAGCAGACGTAAGGTCTACAGCAGATGGGTGTGCATCGTCAGCTTTGCCGTTGTAGGAGCCACCTTTGCTCTGTTTTTCGGCGGG
>JAFLUI010000052.1 GCA_022508825.1 Oscillospiraceae bacterium | reverse complement strand
TGGGGCTTTTTTGTACTGTCCGCACAATTTGGTTCAGTTCAATCAAGGGGGCGGTATAGTAAGCTGCTGATATTACAAAAAATGCCCCCTTTAAACAGGGGGCTTAATTTTATGCGTTATTGTCCGGATTTTTGGGGTTTGCTGTTTCAACGTACTTGATGATCTCTAAAATCTCGTCATCTGACATTCCCTTTTTTTTGAGTACATTTATCAGATTAACTCTGTCTCTGTTTGTCATTTTATTCACCGCCTATCAAGTTTTAAAGATAGCGATCTTTTCTCTCAGTGCCGTTGCCTGAGCGTTCAGTTCCTCACAGCTTGCAGCGCTCTGCTCTGCATTTGCGCTGTTCTGCTGAACGACCTCGGTGATCTTCGCCATGCCTGCACGTACCTGCTGAACAGCCTCGTCCTGAGCGTGAGTCTGGCTTGTGATGTCGTCGATAAGGGAGTTTGTATTGTTAGCGTTGTCAATAACAGCGTTCATAGCCTCGGAGGTCCTGCGTGCGATCTCAGCTCCGTGATTTACAGCCTCGATACAGCTTCCGATAAGTACGGAGGTATTGCTTGCGGCATCGGCAGACTTGTTTGCAAGGTTACGTACCTCGTCAGCAACAACTGCGAAGCCCTTTCCGGCTGTTCCTGCTCTTGCAGCCTCAACTGCTGCATTGAGCGCAAGGATATTGGTCTGGAATGCAAGGTCGTCGATAGATTTGATGATCTTGCCGATCTCGTTTGTGCTGTCCTCAATATTTGTCATAGCGCCAAGCATTGCTTCAATCTGCTGCTTCTGCTCGTTGATGGTCTCAATGGACAGATGAGAAAGCTGCTGTGCCTTTTCGGCGCTTTCAATGTTCATTGCGATCTTATTGGAGATGTCGGACATGGATGCGGACAGCTCCTGAGTAGCAGATGCCTGCTTGATGGTGCCGTCTGCCATGATAGTGGCTACGCTTGAAAGCTGTGCGGAACCGTTGAATACCTCGCTGGAGGAAACATTGATGCTTCCAACGATCTCTTTCATCTGGTCGTGGAGTATCTTGGCGGATTCTCCGATGCTCATGAAGTCTCCTCTGTAATTGATCTTGGAAACAAAGCTGAAATTACCCTCTGCCATCTGCTCCATCATGTCGGAGATGTCGCTTATATATCCGTTAAGGGTAGAAACAGCGATGGTAATGGAGCCTGCAAGCTCGCCAATCTCGTCGTTGTGAACCTTTCCCTGTATTCCGGGATTGTTTCTCAGATTTCCCTGTTCCATTTCCTGAGCCATTGCCTTTACCATAACAACAGGCCTGGAAATTCTCTGGGTTATAAAGATTATCAGGATGAATGCTGCAGCAATGAGAAGTACGACTCCCACTCCTACGCCTACCATGACCATCATGCGCAGGTTTCCTTTAAGCTCACTCATGGGGGAGCCTGTGAAGAAGGCACCGCGCACACTGCCGGTAGAATCCTTGATAGGTGTATATGTAGCAAGGTAAGGCTCGCCGAAAAGCTCGGTCTCCATCTGATATTTCTGACCGTTTGTGATAACGACATCATAGATGTTGTCAAGCATTGTGGTGCCTACCTGACGGACACCGTTCTCGTCCATAAATGTGGTAGCGATACGCAGGTTGTCGCTGAAGACGGTCACCTGGTTGTTGGTCTGCTCCTTGAGGTCGTCCAGAATGGTGTTGTCGCTGTAGGAAAATCCTACTGCAACGGCACCGCCGTCAAATTTTATGGATGTACTATAATAGAGGTAAGCTTCAACATCGCTGAAAAGACCCGATTTGCTGCCTGAGGTTATATCAAAAATACCTGTTGATGAAAGATTGCAGTTATCGGTCTTGAGAACCACGACACCCTCGCTGTTTGTGAACACTGCAAAGATAGCATTGCTCTTTTCAATGCTGTTCCAGAGCTTCAGTATAGACGCTGTGTCCCGTTCAGCTATGGATCTCTTTATCTCATCACTCTGGGAAATAAGAGTGGCAAGAATACTTGTTTCGTCCGCCTTGGTCTGGAAATTTTCCAGAAGAACGTTAACAGCCACCTCTGACGAGTTCGTAAAGGTCTCCATTTCAATATAGTTGAACAAAGCACAGAATATAACAGTATTTGCAACCAATGCTACGATGAACATTATGTATACTCTGAACAGTATCGCCTTACCAATTTTAGACATTTTTAAACATCTCCTAATTGTAAAAGTAATATATCAATAAATATACGTTACGATATTAATTGTTATATATAAACTTATTTTACACCATATAAGAAATTTTGTCAAGAGATTTTAAAAATATAAGCATTAATTATGACGAAATATCGGGAGTTTTTTTGTGAAAAATATAAAAATCGTTTATATTTGACGATTTTTTTACGGAATATGTCAAAAAAGTATGCTCCCCGCAGAGAGGAGCATACCAATGAAAAATATCCGCAGATCAATTACTTGCCTACATATTCGCCGTTCTGGATGACAGCAACCATTGCGGACTTGTTGGGCTCACCGGAAGCACTGAATGTCATGGAGCCTGTGAGACCGTCGATGGAGATGTTTGTCATAGCTCCGATAAGAGCCTCGTTTGAAACGTCGCCGCCGGTATACTCAATAGCAGCCTTCATAACGTAGATGCCGTCGTAGCCGTCAGCAGCGAACTGGTCGGGAGTAGAGCCGTAAGCTGTCTCATACTTTGAAACGAAGGACTTTACCTGTGCGTTTGAGCTTGTTGCAACGAAAGGAGTAAGGAAGGTAGCGCCCTCGATGTTTGCGGTGTTTCCGTTAAGCTGCTTGATGATGCCGTCCCATCCGTCAGAGCCGAAGTAAGGGAGGGATACGCCCACTGTTACTGCCTGCTCGGAAATATAAGCAGCCTCTGTATAATACATAGGCATGAAGATGCAGTCGGCATCTGTGGACTTGATCTTGGTGAGCTGAGTCTTGAAATCAACATCGCCGCCGGTAAAGCTTTCGTCAGCAGCAATTGTAAGACCGATCTCCCCTGCCTTTGCAATAAATGCATCGTGGATGCCCTTGCTGTAGTCGGATGCGATATCATAGATTATAGCGGGCTTTGAAAGTCCCTGATCCTTGATATACTGAGCCATCAGCTCGCCCTGGAGCGGGTCTGTGAAGCAGATTCTGAAAGCATTGTCATACTTTGTGCACTCCATTGCGGAACCGGAAGGAGTGATCTGGAGTATGCCGTCGTTTTTGGACTCCTCGGAAACAGCAATGCTGCATCCGCTTGTTACAGAACCCAGAAGAGCGTTGATGCCTGAGTCCATAAGCTTGTTATAAGCAGAAACGGACTTTTCCTCGTCGCACTCGTCGTCCTCGAAGATGAGCTCCAGCTTCATGCCGTTTACGCCGCCTGCTGCGTTGATCTCGTCAACTGCCACCTGAGCGCCCTGCTTTGTGGAGATGCCGTATGAAGCAGCATCGCCTGTGAGAGGTCCGATGCCTCCGATCTTGAATGTGCCGCTGAAGGATGCATTGTCTCCGCCTGCTGCGCCTGCATTTCCGCCGTCTGATGAGCCGCTGTTATCGGAGCAGCCTGCAAAAAGTGCTGCTGACATAAGTCCTGACATTGCTAATGCAAGAACTCTTTTTGATAATTTCATTTTTCATAACCTCCGTTATATGATCAGTTTTACACTATATTATAATACTTATTATTTCCCGAAATGTCAATGGGGAAACAAACCTATTTTTAGGCATTAATTTTGCCTGTGCCTGTATATTTTACACACATTTCCCATCTCTTATGAACATTGCGTGTATTTTATGATGAAATTATATAACAAGAGGATTTCATTTTTTTGCTTAAGAACTGCAGCAGTCCCCCGTTTTTAATTAAAAGTTATGTTTACATTAAAGTCATTGAGATACTCTGCCTTGACGGCAGGAACGTAAAATATGCCAAAGGTCTTTAACCCGTCGGCAGAATCAGACTTTCCGCTGTCAAGCTCCACATAGAAACGGTAATAAGGCTGATAATATTCTTCACGGCTGCTGTCACGGTAAACAAGCTCTGTTTTTGCAATATCATCCGCGGAAACAGTCCCGTTACGGAGATAGTCATCAGGAACGGAGCTGTAATATCTGCCGTTCAGAAGCAGGCTTTCTGCCTCGTCTGCACTGATAACAGGATAGTTGCCCATATATTCAGCTGAGCATAACGAATCATTGAGCCATATGCACATCAGATCACCCCTGTCGTTTGGAGCAAAGCTCGCATATGTGAGGCTGAAATTCAGTATGTCCTGAACAGGATCTTCCGACTTGTTGTATACATAGTATGATCTGTTCTCCTCACCGGAAAATGTTCTGTCAGCATATGAATAGCATACAGGGTCATCATACTGCAGCAGATCTGAAAATTCCTCCGAAAGACGGGCAAGGACCTCCTCTGCTTTTTCTGCTGTTGTGTTATGGTATGTGAACCTGTATTCGGGCGGAGTTTTGCTGTTTTCAAAGAGGATGCGTATACGTCCTTCACCATAGACTGTGACGGTTATACTGCCGCTGCATTTTGCATCAAGACATAATACACTGTTCTTTATTTCTTCGGGCAGATCATCTCTGCAGATATCTCTGATATAAGTTGTTTCCTTTGAAATGATCTCTGTATCCAGAAGCGCCGCAATATTCTCAGCTTTTTCGTTCAGCTGTTCCTCTGAAAGATAAACTGCACACCCTGCCGAAGACAATTCCGCAGAATATGAAAGATCGCGGTATACAGGCAGACTGTCGAGCTTCATTTCAGCATTCCACGGCTCAGGCGTGCTTAATTCCGAAATATCATAAGCCATAAGTCCCTCAAAGCCCATTCCTCCGAATGAAACTGCGGAATCTATCTTTTCAATATCCTGCCTGATCCCGCCGCCGGCATCATCAGTAAAAGCTGTTTCAGAATTTATTCCGGCAGTTGTTATTTCATATGTAACACCCGGCTGAGGGTCTATTACCCTTGTCGTAAGAAAGCTCCCTGCTGCAATTATAGCAATGGATGCAGCCACAGACACCGCAGACACTATAGGAAGGAGGTCTGTTTTCCGCTTGCAGGGAGACTCCGATTCCTCTAAAAATTTTTCGTCTGTCCCGCCGATGGCAGAGTAAATATCAAATCCGGTCATATGTGGAAGCCCTCCTTTTCAAGAAAAATTTTCAGCTTGGCACGAGTTCTGTAAAGGGATACGGAAACAGCATTTTCGCTCATTTCAAACCGTGAAGCGATCTCCGAGACAGCCTCCGTGAAAAAATACCTCCGCAGAAAAAGCGTCCTGTCCCGCTTTGGGAGACTGCTTAAAAAAGCGTTGATACATTCCGCCAGAAGCTTTTCATCCACACTGCTTTCAACGGAGCTTCCGCCGGGGATACACTCCTCCAGTTCATCAATGGCAAGGGCAGTCTCTCCTTCTCCCCGTTTTTTTGCATTTCTGCTTCTGAGCTTGTTTACGGAAAGATTGCGGGTTATTTTTGCGAAAAACATTTTCAGTCTTTCCGGATATTGGGGCGGGATCACGTTCCATGTATGAAGCCAGGTGTCGTTCACACATTCCCGTGAGTCCTCGTTATCAAAAAGAATGTTGTTCGCAACTGCAAGGCAGTACGCGCCGTATTTTTTGTCCGACTCCGCAATAGCTTTTTCATTCCGGCTGTTATAAAGTCTGATTATTTCGATATCTTCCAAAACCATCTCTCCTTTTTGTCTTTATTATATAAGACAACAATTATCCGGAAATCTTACAGCATTTCAAAAAATATTTGATGCGGTCAGGCACAAAATATCAATGGCGTCCGCGGTCAGCATCGCAGACGCCATTATTTATCATATTTTAACTGACGGTCAGGGCACAATGCTTATGCTGCTGCATTAAGCACTCTGCCGCTGTCTCTGGACGGGTCGGACAGACCTACAGCAAATTTTTCAGCCAGACTGTCCTGCTTGTCTCTTGTAGTTGTGCGGGTGGTGCCGCCTGAAACGTATACCCTGCCGCATTCGGGACAGATACCTGTATGTATTGTAACGGTCTGGGACACTATCTCCTTGCCCTCGCGCTCTGCCTTTGCCTGATTGCGGCTCACGTGCTCCTGCTCATGGCTGCGCACTGCAGCTCCTGCGGCGTTGGGACTTACTTTCGTTGGTGTCTGGAAGGAAACTCCCGAGTCGTCGGAGCCGTCCTGATATTTCCTGTTTTTGCAGGTCTGGCACTCAAAGGAGTCGAAGCGGCGCTTCAGGTCGTTTTCGTCGCCCACCTTTCTGCCGGGGTAATTGTTTGCTCCCTGCATCCCCGTGCCGTTCTGTACAGGGGGGAGCCCTCTTTCAAGCTGCAGGGCTGAATTTGTGGGATCGGCGCTGTTTTTGCGGTAGACTGCCATTCCGTAGCCGTATCCTCCGTAGCCTGCTGCTCCGCCTGATATTCCTGTTCCTATAGGTGCAATGTATGACATAAGCGTCCTCCTTTCGGTCAGATAACTGATATTTGGAATATTATATCACAGATTTTTGAAAAAGTCAATACTTTTTCAGTCGGACATATTGACGGTTCCGGAAGTTTGTTGTATAATATAGTGTATTATGTTATTTTGCAATGAAAGGAATCTTTATAATGAGCAACTTTAAAGTAGTCAAATTCGGAGGAAGCTCTCTTGCAGACGCGGGTCAGTTCAGAAAGGCGGCGGAGATCGTCCGTGCAGACCCGGACAGACGCTATGTTGTTGCTTCCGCTCCCGGAAAACGCTTTGACGGGGATACCAAGATAACCGATATGCTTTACGCCTGCTATGCAAAGGCGGCGAGCGGCGGGGATTTCTCGGAGGATTTCGCCGCTATCGAAAAAAGGTACAACGATATAATCTGCGAGCTTGGCATAGAGCTGTCCCTGAGTGCTGAGTTCACAAAGATCAAAAACGCCTTTGCCCACATGGCAGGACGTGACTATGCTGCATCAAGGGGGGAGTACCTTAACGGCAAGGTGTTTGCGGCTTATCTGGGATTTGAATTTATAGACCCTGCAATGTATATCAAATTCGGCGAGAACGGCGTCTTTGACCTTGAAAGGACCATGTCCCTGCTCCGTCCCAGACTTAAGGAGTGCGAGCACGCTGTTGTCCCGGGCTTCTACGGCTCCATGCCAAACGATACGATAAAGACATTCTCCCGGGGCGGCTCGGACGTTACAGGCTCCATAGTTGCAAGAGCTGTCCATGCAAAAATTTATGAAAACTGGACGGACGTTTCCGGCTTCCTTATCTGCGATCCCCGTATCGTTGAGAATCCGGCACCCATCACTACCATCACATACCGTGAGCTGAGAGAGCTTTCCTATATGGGAGCAGGCGTTCTTCATGAGGACTCTATTTTCCCTGTCCGCACAGCAGGCATACCTATAAATATAAGGAACACCAACCGTCCCGAGGACAGAGGCACCATGATCGTTGCGGAGTCCGACGAGGCAAGCAAAGAGGCAAGCAAATATGTCATTACAGGCATAGCAGGCAAAAAGGGAATGTCCGTTATCAACATTGAAAAGGACATGATGAACAGCGAGGTAGGCTTCGGAAGGAACGTGCTCCGTGCGCTGGAAAAGAACGGTCTCAACTTTGAGCATATGCCCTCGGGCATTGACACTATGAGTGTTATTGTGGCAAAGGACGCTCTTAAGCCTGTACAGAAAAGCGTGCTGGACGAGATAGAGTTCCGTGTCCACCCCGACCATATGGACGTTGAGGACGACCTTGCGCTCATTGCTGTTGTGGGACGGGGCATGAGAAAAGCCCGCGGTACTGCAGGACGGATATTCTCCGCTCTTGCCCATGCAAAGATAAATGTAAAGATGATCGACCAGGGTTCCTCCGAGCTTAATGTTATAATCGGCGTTTCCGAGGAGGATTTTGAAGCGGCGATAAAGGCTATCTACGATATTTTTGTTACTGCGGTGTAAGGTGTGAGGGGATATAATAATTCAGACCTTTTCTTTTCAGATCTTTTTATATTTTGTAATATCGCTCCAATTTGCAGGAAAACCTATTGCATTAAGAAAATCATCTTGTGCAATAGGTGATTTTTTTATGTAGTCATTTATAAGCTTTTTTAACTTCTGTTTATATTCAAAAAACTGGTTTATAGGCAATAAATAACGTAAAGATATGACAACTGAGAACAAATCATTTTTGTCGCAAATATACTGATCGCCTTTTTTAGGAATATGGAGTTTGTTGTGTATTTGCAGATCGGGGATACTATCATTTGTTCTGTATGTAAACAGTCTTTCTCCATGAGCACAGGCATTTCTGAATTTCGTCAGTACCGTTGTTATCTGACCAAGCTGTTTTTCGTTAATAAACTTATAGTTCTTGCTTATGTTGATCTGCAGTCCTTGTGGCAAAAGCAGATACATTTTTGAAATGTTTCCGAATGTCAGAGCATTGATGAGTACCCATAGCGGAAGATTTCCATGCTTGGTTTTGGTATGATCAATATATGGATAGTCCGTTGTCCGATCAATGTAATTGTCATTAAGCATTTTCACAAGTCTGTCTATATCACGCTTATTTTTATCCGTTGTATAATTATAGTTTGTCTTTGTGAGATAGGCAATTTGAGCATCACCGTATCTATCACAAAAATAATAGGATATCAATGATTTTAACTGCTGCTCGGCTTTGAGAATATATTTAAGTTGAAGCTCACGCAGCGTTTCATCAAACCTATAAAGACAAACTATGTCCTCAAAATGGGTATTATCTTTATATTTGCGCGTTGTTTTATTCTTGAAAAGGTGTTTATATCCGCTGATAAGCTTAAAATATCCGATCTGTTTAAGCATTTCCAAAGCATAGGTTTCATCATCAATAATAAGGTTCTTTTCGTTTCGCAGCTTGTCTATCTGCTGAGTGTAAGTCAGGAACGGCTTTGACATTTTTCGCACCCCCGGGTAAAATAAAGGGGAGCTTCCGCAGAAACTCCCCCGGTCGCAGGCCTCACAGGTGTCTGCAACTCGATCACTAAGCATATTATACAACATTATGACAAGCTTGTCAAGTGCCTATATATGCTTTTTTTATTATATGTGAATAGGATGGTATTATGTGAATTTTATTGTTTAGAAGTATCCCATAAATGATTTTCAATTTTTATTCCTGCAATAATCCCTGCAGATATGCTTTCAGTTTTTCTTTTCCAATGTCATCAAGTTTTTTGAATCCGAATAATATTTCTTTTTCTTTATCCGACAGACTATCAGGCATATTAAATCTGTCATCGCTCAATTCAAGCAAATAGTCAGCTGAAACATGAAAAAACTTTGCTATACTGCATATCATACCTATGTCAGGTTCTGACAATCCAAGTTCATATTTGCTTATCATAGCTTGTGAAACATTAAATTCTATCGCAATACGCTGTTGACTTAGCCCGTGCGCTTCCCGCAATAATTTTAGCCGTTCCATGATTATCACCAATTATATGATAAAACTTTTGGGAATAATTTTCACTCCAAAAGGTTGTGGGTTTTACTCATTTATGTTATAATGATTAAAACTATTATAACTCAAAAGGTGATATATTATGAGAGTGGCAGTAATTGGTTCAAGAGGTCTGGCAGTAAATGATCTGGGGAAATATCTTCCGGAGGGAACAACAGAGATAGTGTCCGGAGGGGCAAAGGGGATAGACACCTGTGCAAAGGAGTATGCTCTGGCGCATAATATAAAGCTTACCGAATTTTTGCCGGAGTATGAAAAGTACAGCAAGGGAGCGCCGCTTAAAAGAAATCTGCAGATTATAGAGTATGCCGATATCGTTCTCGCTTTCTGGGACGGCAAATCAAAGGGCACAACATTTGTTATCAACAACTGCAAAAAAATGGGCGTTGAAGTCAGAGTCTATATCACTGAATAGCGGGGGACTAAAAATTTTTAGTCCCCCGCCTTTTATTTTATGCATATACAACAAATTATTAAAATCCTATAAACTTTGTAGGAAATTGCTTGACAAAGGATACTTTATCTATTATAATAAACTCATATTAATCCTACGGAATTGATAGGATATGAAAGGATTGTTTTTATGAGAGAAAGAACAGTTAAAGGTCTCTCCATCCGAATGTGTTGACCCATCCGGATCAATAGTCACATTCAATAAATCAAATTAATATAAAGGAGATAATTATTATGAGTAATTTTACAGGAAGAGATCTTAAGTTTGAGACCAAGCAGCTCCATATCGGTCAGGAAAATGCGGACCCCGCTACAGACGCAAGAGCAGTCCCCATCTATGCAAGCACGTCCTTTGTTTTCCATGACTCACAGCACGCAGCAGACCGTTTCGCTCTGAAGGATGCGGGAAACATCTACGGCAGACTCACAAACCCCACCCAGGACGTTTTCGAGCAGCGCATCGCCGCTCTTGAAGGGGGCGTGGCAGCCCTTGCGGTAGCATCCGGAGCGGCAGCTATCACCTATACCTTCCAGAACCTTGCGGGAGCAGGTGACCACATCGTGGCTGCAAAGACCATCTACGGCGGCACATACAACCTGCTTGCACACACTCTCCCCACATACGGCATCACGACCACATTTGTGGACCCCGACGAGGAGGGTGCATTTGAAAAGGCTATTCAGGACAACACAAAGGCTATTTTCATCGAGACCCTGGGCAATCCCAACTCCAATCTGATAGACATTGAAAAGGTGGCTGCCATCGCTCACAAGAACAAGATACCCCTTGTGATAGACAACACCTTCGGAACTCCCTATCTTGTTCGTCCCATCGAGTACGGCGCAGACATCGTTGTACACTCCGCTACAAAATTTATCGGCGGTCACGGAACAGCTATCGGCGGCGTTATCGTGGACAGCGGCAAGTTCGACTGGGAGGCAAGCGGAAAGTTCCCGTCCCTTACCGAGCCCAACCCCAGCTATCATGGCGTAAGCTTCACAAAGGCTGTGGGAGCTGCTGCATTTGTTACAAAGATCAGGGCTATCCTGCTGAGAGACACAGGAGCAACACTGTCGCCTTTCCACGCTTTCATTTTCCTGCAGGGACTGGAGACCCTTTCACTTCGTGTGGAGCGTCATGCTGAAAATGCTGTAAAGGTGGTAAACTTCCTGAGCAAGCACCCGCAGGTGGAAAAGGTAAATCACCCCTCACTTGCAGACGGCGAGCAGAAGCGTCTCTATGACAAGTATTTCCCGAACGGCGGAGGCTCTATCTTCACATTTGAGATCAAGGGCGGCGAGGCAGAGGCTAAGAAGTTCATTGACAATCTGCAGATCTTCTCACTGCTTGCCAATGTTGCGGATGTAAAGAGCCTTGCTATCCACCCCGCTTCAACAACACATTCCCAGCTTAACGAGCAGGAGCTTGCAGAGCAGGGCATCAAGCCCAATACTATCCGTCTCTCCATCGGTACAGAGCATATCGACGATATCATCTTTGACCTGGAGGAAGCATTTAAGGCAATAAAATAGCAAGGCGACGCCCTGCACGATTGTCACCCCCACCGCTCAAAACTACAAATAATTTAGTTTAAAAAGCCCCCTCAAGGGGGCGGGTGAGTTAATCTGTAAAATCTCTAAAATTTATTGACAATACTCTGATAGCATGGTATACTAATATTTGTCTGCAAATCACTATTTTAAATTATTAGCATACTATAAAAGATAGAAAAATAAATGGAGGAGAATCATGGACTGGGCGTTTATTCAAAAATACTACCCCCTATACATAGAAGCCGCCGTCCTTACGGTAAGGATCGGTGTTATAGGCATCATACTTGCGGCGACAGCGGGGATAGTCTGCGCATTTTCAAGATATTATAAAGTCCCGGTGCTCAGTCAGCTTACCCTTGCTTACACCGAGCTTTCAAGAAATACACCTCTTATCGTGCAGCTCTTTTTTCTGTATTTCGGACTCCCCAAGGCGGGCATCGTCCTTTCCGCAGAAGCCTGCGGCATCATCGGTCTGGCGTTTCTGGGCGGAAGCTATATGTCCGAAGCCTTTTTAAGCGGTCTTGAAGCTGTAGGAAAGGGTCAGCTTGAATCCGCTGCAAGTCTGGGACTGAATGAACGTCAGGTCATGGGATACGTTGTCTTCCCGCAGGCTATGGCGGTCTCCACTCCCGCTATATGCGCAAATGTCATCTTCCTTCTGAAGGAGACCAGCGTTTTCAGCGCGGTGTCCCTTGCAGACCTTATGTACACGGCTAAAGACCTTATCGGAATGTATTACAGCACCACTGAGGCGCTGTCCATGCTGGTAATTGCATACCTTATAATAATACTGCCGATCTCGATAGTCTTTACGCTGCTTGAAAGGAGGGTCCGCCGTGGAGGGAATTAAAGTCCTTTTTGCGGGAAACAACTTCCTGCGTCTGCTTGCGGGACTGTGGGTGACTGTGAGGATATCCCTTATCTCCATTGGATTTTCCGTAATATTCGGCATACTTCTCGGCTCGGCTATGACCCTTAAAAACAGGATCGTCCGGGGAGTGTGCAAGGTCTATCTTGAAGTAGTCAGGATAATGCCCCAGCTTGTTTGGCTGTTTATCGTTTTCTTCGGCATAACACGCTCCACGGGTCTCAATCTTTCGGGAGAGATGTCTGCGGTGATCGTCTTTACCATATGGGGCGCTGCCGAGACCGGCGACCTTGTAAGAGGCGCATTTGAGTCCATACCAAAGCACCAGTATGAGTCCGGACTTTCTTTAGGTCTCAGCAAGGCACAGCTTTATCTTTACATCATACTTCCCCAGACCCTGAGAAGGCTTACGCCTAATCTTATAAATCTTTCAACAAGAATGATAAAGACCACCGCTCTTGTGTCCCTTATCGGCGTCACGGAGGTTTTGAAGGTGGGCAAGCAGATAATCGATGCCAACCGCTACGACGCACCCAATGCGGCGCTGTGGGTCTATGCAGCGATATTCTTCATGTACTTTATCATATGCTTTCCTTTGTCAGTCGTCTCAAAACAACTGCTGAAAGCGCAGAAGGATCAGTAAGAAAGGAGTGAGCCGCATGGAAGATATAGTTATTGAAGTTTCAAACCTGAAAAAAGCTTTCGGGGACAATGATGTTATAAACGACATATCCGTTACCGTCAGAAAAGGCGAGACGGTAGTTCTCATCGGTCCCTCGGGATGCGGAAAGAGTACCTTTCTCAGATGTCTCAACGGTCTTGAGCCCATACAGGGAGGCACGGTCTCTCTCCACGGGGAGCCTGTTGAATACGGCAGCGGAAGTCTTTATAAGATACGCCAGAAAATAGGCATGGTCTTTCAGAACTACGACCTGTTCCCTCATATGACGGTGATGGACAATATCTGTCTTTCTCCCCTGAAGGTGCAGAAGCGTCCCAGGGAGGAGGTCAGGCAGGAGGCTCTGGAGCTGCTTGAAAGAGTAGGTCTTAAGGACAAGGCGGATGCCTATCCCTCGGAGCTGTCGGGAGGACAGAAGCAGAGAGTGGCTATCGTCCGCTGTCTGATAATCCACCCCGACATCATACTGCTGGACGAGATAACGGCAGCCCTTGACCCCGAGATGGTACACGAGGTTCTGAACGTTGTCCTTGATCTTGCGAAAAACGGCACCACAATGATGATAGTGACACACGAAATGGCATTTGCCGAAGCGGCGGCGGACAGGATAATCTTTCTGGACGGCGGCGTCATCGTGGAGGAGGGGACTCCCCATGAATTTTTTAAAAGTCCCAGAACAGAACGGGCACAGCGTTTTCTGAAAACGTTCTCATATACTAAGTAAAAACAGGGAGTACCGAAAAAATATATATGGTACGTCCCACATCAAGAAAGGATCTGATTACAATGAAGCTCAGAAAAATTTTATCAGCCATCATGGCAGCGGCGGTTGCCGTAAGTCTTGCAGCCTGCGGAGGAAATTCCGGCGACAATTCAGGCAGCGGAGACAACGGCGGAAGCACAGGCGGCAGCATCTACAGAACGCTTGACGACATCAAGTCTGCAGGCAGCCTGAAAATAGGAGTATTCTCCGACAAGAACCCATTCGGATACATAGACAACAACGGCGAGTATCAGGGCTATGATGTGTACTTTGCAAAGCGTCTTGCAGAGGATCTGGGTACCGAACTGGAGCTCGTTTCCGTTGAAGCTGCAAACCGTGTAGAGTTCCTTGAAACAGGCAAGGTGGACATCATCCTCGCAAACTTCACCGTCACCGAGGAAAGAGCCCAGAAGGTCGATTTTGCACTCCCCTACATGAAAGTCGCTCTGGGTGTTGTGTCTCCCGACAGTGCGGTCATCACATCTGCTGAGGAGCTGGGCGGCAAGAGCCTTATCGTAGTAAAGGGTACTACAGCCGAGACATATTTCACAGACAACTATCCCGATGTAAAGCTTGTGAAATTCGACGAGTACAACGAAGCATATTCCGCTCTCCAGGACGGCAGAGGAGACGCCTTCTCCACAGACAACACAGAGGTTCTTGCATGGGCAATGCAGAACCCCGGCTTCACTGTAGGCGTTGAGTCTCTCGGCAGCATAGACACCATCGCTCCTGCTGTAACAAAGGGCAATGAGACTCTTCTTAACTGGATCAACGATGAGATAACAGCACTTGCAGGCGAGAGCTTCTTCCATGCAGATTATGACGCTACTCTTGCAAGCGTTTACGGCGACGCTGTAGACAAAGAAAACCTTGTTGTTGAAGGCGGCGCGGTATAATTAAAACGAAAAGCAACAGGGGTGCCCTTCAAAAGAGGACACCCCTTAAAGTTATTCTGTACCGGCTGATCTTTTCCTTTTTTCTTCCCATTCCTTAAATGATCTTTGCTTTTCCATATAGATCTCGTATCTGCGATTCAGGACCTTTTCAAAGCTGTGGTAGTCTTCCCATGACCACTGCATTTCAAGAGGAAGATCATCCATAACTCTTATGACCCAATCAACATAATACCGATCAAAATAATATTTTTCGTAAAACCAATCTACAAACGGAAGTATTTCATCAGAAAGCATTTCACCGTCAAGCTTTCCGTCACAATGCTCAAACAGAAAATCAGCTCCGGTCATTGTCTCGTTTCTGACTGCTTCAACCGATCCGGATACATTCAGGGTCTCTGCAAAAAAGTTGCTTTCAAATTTGTTTTTTATGATCCATGTGATAAAATATGCAATATGATTTCCGGCGTATTCATTTATTATTTTGTAATCCTCATCGGTGAGAGAAGCTTCGTTTTTCTGATAATCATAAATATAATTAGCCAGTGCTTTTTCAAAATACCATTCAGCATCATCATATAAAGTGTAACGGTCATTTCCCATATGCTATTCTCCTTTTTTATGCAGCGGGGCTCAGTCTTTAAGCAGCAGCTCCTCACCAAGGTTGGTGAAGACCGTTCTTCCGTCTGTCACCTTTATTTTATCCGCAGATACATATTTTCCTATATCAGCAAAATGCGTTTCCAGCTTGACAGTGGTATCGGCATCTGTTAAGGATACCTTTGTGTTTCCGCTGAATCCGCCGAAGGGAAGCGATCTCTGACCGCCTGCAGTAACACGGAAGGCGGCATTTTCTATCCTTATATCCGAGCTTTCATCAAGCGCTCCTGCGCAGGTACAGCGGGGAGCTCTTATGTTGATTATCACGATCCCGTCGTGGATATATACATTTGCGCTTTCTCCGCCGATAGTCCCGATGGCAGCCATCTCTGCGCCGCTCATATAAAGCTTTGCAGAGCTTCTGCTGATCTGTATATCCGCATTGCTGCTTATAGAGCCTATTGCCACACCCTTTGCAAGCGCAATGTCGGCATTGAAGTCACAGCTGTCTATCTCCAGCTTGCTGTCGGCATAAAGAGAGCCGATGCCTACCCCCGTGTCGCCGTTCATGGCAATGACATACTTGCCCTGACGTATAGTGGTGCTTCCGCCCAGTCCCGAGCCTATGGCTGCACCCATTTTTCCGTTTGTGGTGATGTTTACTGCTCCCGACTGATCGAATATAAGCTCTCCGTGCATGGAAGATATGTCATTTCCTATGCCGAAGTATTCGGTGGCATCTACATCTATGTTGATGTCGCCCTCTCCTTCAAAGCGGAGCCTTGCGTTTTCGGGGACCCTTATGCCGCTTTTGATCAGCTTGTTTTCTCCCTTAAGGATAAGGGTGACATTGCTGTTTTCGGCAAGGTCTATGCAGGGACGGTTCTTCACATTGGACAGATGCACATTTTCAAGCATGACTCTGCCCGAAAAACCTTTGGCAAACTCAATATGTATATCCGTGTCAAGAGTCGGCGAGCCGATAATAGTCACCTCGCTGTTTTCGGTCTGATCCGTTCCTATAAGGATACATTCATAACCGTCCTTTACCAGTCTTTCAAGAAGGATATGCTCGGTGCCGTCGGCAGCGTATATCTGCTGATCCTTGCCGTCCTGACGCTCCTGTGCATAAAATTTTATTTCCTGTCTTATCTCATAGGGAATGGAATCGACGATCTCTGCGGAGGGTCTTGCAGTATAATAGCCCTGTATAAGGTCTGCGCCAAGGAGTATGACAGTGCGGAGCTCGTCCGTGGTCTCCACGCCCTCTGCAAGAGCCATGATGCCGTTATTGTGGCAGAACCCGATTATCTCCCGGACAAAATGTCTCTTTTTCGGACTGTTCTGTATATCACTGAGAAGGGAGCGGTCTATTTTTACATAGTTAGGCATATACCTGAGCAGGTTTGCTACATTTGAATAGCCTGTTCCGTAATCATCTATGGCTATTTTTATGCCCATATTCATATACCGTTCTTTGAGAGCGTTAAGCTCGTTTTCACTGAACTCATCCTGCTCGGTGAGCTCCACAACAGCGGTGTCCGAGTGCTTTACAAGCAGCTCTCCGACGCTGATGAGATCGGCTGACTCAAGCTTTGTTTTTGGGATACTGTTGATGAAAACTCTCCTGTCCCCGAATTTGCCTTCGTTTTTGTCGATGATGTTCAGTACGTTCAGGAATGTGGCTCGTTCTATGTCGTTCAGTCTTCCTGTAAGTCCTGCATATTTAAGAATATGGAACGGGGTAAGACCCATATCATTTACAGGACGCATAAGGGCTTCATAGGAATATATGCTTCCGTCCACCGTGTTTACGATAGGCTGGAAATGATACGAGAAGCGGTTTTCGTCGATTATCTTTTCTGTTTCCGCAAGTTCTTTTCTTTCCTCTGCCGTAAGAGCGGCAAGACGTCTGCTGCGGACAGCGTCCTCTCCGCTTGTTTTCAGGGATATGAGCTCCCTGCCAAGCATCATGGCGTCCTCCCAGAGCTTATATATCACATCTTCTTCCGGCTCTTCGGAAAGCTTGTTTTTATAGCTCTCAGCAAGTCTTTTAAGATCGTCCTCATTTGCTGTACCTGTTATTTCGTTAAGAAATTGGTGGAGCAGCATCAATTTATACTGCATACTTGTCATTTTATCCTGCATGATCACCATTCCTCTCGCCCTTATCTTTAAATACATTATATCATTTATGCACTTGAATGTCAATAAAAGCCACAAAAGTGTTTAAGAAAGGGGAAAGCTCCGCTTTATTGTGTATATCTTCTATTTTTTGTCCACAATATAATCAATATTTGTATAATACGCTGAATCGCTTTAAAACTACTTGATTTTTCCTGAAATACTGGTAAAATAGAATTAGCACTCAAAAAGAAAGAGTGCTAACACATAAATGTCTAAAGTGCTAATTCATTCTTCCGAAGCGACCTGCCGAGGGAGATCTGAATATACACAAATGTATCTGAAAGGAGTTTTTAATATGATTATCAAACCACTTGAAGACAGAGTTGTTGTCAAAATGACCGAGGCTGAGGAGACCACCAAGAGCGGTATCATCCTTGCAGGAAGCGCAAAGGAAAAGCCCCAGATCGCAGAGATCGTTGAGGTAGGTCCCGGCGGCATCGTTGACGGAAAGGAAGTCAAGATGTTCGTCCAGAAGGGACAGAAGGTGCTCATTTCCAAGTACAGCGGCACCGAGGTAAAGGTGGACGGCATAGAATACACCATCCTCCGTCAGAGTGACATTCTTGCAGTTGTTGAATAATGAGAATAATTTTTGTAAAGGAGATAACTTATCATGGCTAAGGATATTATTTACGGCGAGGAAGCAAGAAAATCCCTGCAGGCAGGTATCGACAAGCTTGCCAATACAGTCAAGATCACACTGGGTCCCAAGGGCAGAAATGTTGTGCTGGACAAAAAATTCGGCGCTCCCCTTATCACAAACGACGGCGTTACCATCGCAAAGGAGATAGAGCTGGAGGACGCTTTTGAAAACATGGGCGCCCAGCTTGTAAAGGAAGTCGCTACAAAGACCAACGATGCAGCAGGTGACGGTACAACTACCGCTACTCTCCTTGCTCAGGCTCTTATCAGAGAGGGTATGAAAAATATCGCAGCAGGTGCAAATCCTATGGTAGTCAAAAAGGGCATGGCAAAGGCTGTTGACACTGCTGTTGACGCTATCAAGAAAAACTCCAAGGAAGTGGCAGGCTCAGCCGAGATAGCAAACGTTGCTGCCATCTCCGCTGCTGACGAGGACGTTGGAAAGCTCATTGCAGATGCTATGGAAAAGGTAACTGCAGACGGCGTTATCACCATTGAGGAGTCCAAGACTGCAGAGACATACTCCGAGGTCGTTGAGGGTATGCAGTTTGACCGCGGATATATCACACCCTACATGGTAACAGATACAGACAAGATGGAGGCTGTCATCGACGATGCGCTCATCCTCATCACCGATAAGAAGATCGCTTCCATTCAGGAAATACTCCCTCTCCTTGAGCAGATCGTCCAGAGCGGCAAGAAGCTGGTCATCGTTGCAGAGGACATTGAGGGCGAGGCTCTCTCCACACTTATCGTGAACAAGCTGAGAGGCACATTCACCTGTGTTGCTGTGAAGGCTCCCGGCTTCGGCGACAGAAGAAAGGAAATGCTCCAGGATATCGCAATACTCACAGGCGGTCAGGTGATCTCCGAGGAAGTGGGTCTGGAGCTTAAGGATACAGAGATGTCACAGCTTGGACGCGCTAAGCAGGTGAAGGTCACAAAGGAAAACACCATCATCGTTGACGGTGCAGGCGACAAGCAGGCTATCAAGGACAGGATCGGTCAGATCAAGGCTCAGATTGAGACTACCACCTCCGACTTTGACAAGGAGAAGCTGCAGGAGAGACTTGCCAAGCTCAGCGGCGGCGTAGCTGTTATCAAGGTAGGCGCTGCTACAGAGGTAGAGATGAAGGAGAAAAAGCTCCGCATCGAGGACGCTCTTGCTGCTACAAAGGCTGCAGTTGAGGAGGGTATCGTTTCCGGCGGCGGAACTGCTTATGTAAATGCAATGCCCGCTGTTGCAAAGCTTACAGAGTCCCTTGACGGCGACGAGAAGACTGGTGCTGCTATCGTGCTCAAGGCTCTGGAGGAGCCTGTGCGCCAGATCGCTGAAAATGCAGGTCTTGAGGGAAGCGTTATCCTTGACAAGATCGTGGTATCCGGAAAGACCGGCTACGGCTTCGACGCATATGCAGAGGAGTACAAGGACATGATCCCTGCAGGTATCGTTGATCCTACAAAGGTGACACGCTCTGCGCTCCAGAATGCGGCTTCCGTTGCGGCTATGGTGCTTACCACAGAGAGCCTTGTTGCTGACATCAAGGAGGATGCTCCTGCTGTTCCTCCTATGCCCGCAGGCGGAATGTATTAAAATATCATTTAACGTATTATCTATGTATTCTTACTGGGGAAAACCTTTCTGAAGAAAGGTTATTCCCCAGACCCCTTT
>JAFLUI010000051.1 GCA_022508825.1 Oscillospiraceae bacterium | reverse complement strand
GGAAGCCCCGCGGCAAGATCGTCCTTGGATGTCAGGGACGATTTTCTTTGCAGCTCGACCGGATAAAAACAAAGGACAGGAACTGTATGCAGTCTCTGTCCTCTTTTTTATATATCGTCAGGAAAATATTTATCATATATTTCCGCAGTGAATTTTTCTGCGCCCACCGGATTAAGATGCGCATAATCACAGAAGTAAACGTTGCTGTAGAATACCGGGGACGGGTTTATCGTCACATCGGGATAATCATTTTGCAGCTCTGTAAAATATCCTTCAAACTCGTCAAGGACATTTTCGTCTGTCTCCTCTAAGGCGGATTCTTTTATGGGAATCTGCTCTATTATGAGATCAATGTCCTTTTCTTCGCAAAGCTCTATTATCTTATGGATATAATAGTCCTGCATGGGTACTACTTCAAAATGCTCTAATTTTTCAATGTCAGCTTCGTCATAATTATTTTCATTAGTTCCAAAAGACAGCCAGCCCCTGTCCTGAGCTGTCTGCTCATAGATACGTGTGTTTGCGTCATATCTGCCGAAAAAATTGCTGTTGCGCACTGCAGGAAGGTAAAGACCCGGGTCTCTGAGATAGTATCTCAGCATATCCCCCTCTATCCCGTCAGCAGTCCAGTAGGGATCTTTAAGCTCACGTCCCTTTTTATACAGCTCGGACAGCTCAGACAGTGAATAATATCGGAAATAGAGCATCCTTGTGCGCAGCCATTCATTGGAGGTCAGGCTCTTTACAGAAAACATCGCTATAACAGTTTCGGGAGAGCCGTGATTTTCCAGATAGTTTCTCAGAGAAATATACGCCTCCACGCTTGTAGCCGAGGAAAGGGAAATATTATATACGCTCTTATCACCGACGCTGTATGCCAGCATATCTGCCTTTGTGGCTGAATCCCCGATTATGATGATATCATTATAGTCGCTGCTGTTGTTTACATGATCCTTCTGCTGCATACAGTGAGGATACTCGTCGTCCATATAATATGCAGTAAAGTTCAGCGCATATAAATACCATAAAATTATCGGTACGCTTAACACAGAAATAAGCTTAAGCAATAATTTTTTCATGCTTTTCTCCTTAAAACTGAGAATATAAAAATTCCTGTGCCGACTGGTTCAGCGACAGTATTATCATAGCCGACATAAGCCAGTAGCAGGCAAGTCTGAACGCATAATTTTTCTTATGCAGCAGGTCACGGACACACTCGCCCCTGTATCTGAATACGTCGACTGCTGCCATCACTGCAAGTCCTATCAATGCAAGAGCATCAAGATAAAAATCGTTAATAAAGATAGACGGGATATGTACGATACTGTTGACGATAATATACGGATCCTTTACCATAGAAGTTATCCAGCCAATTGCTTCCGGAAAGGTGGGCGCCTGAAAAAATATGGTGCCAAAGCAATATAACAGGTATGTCCTTATGACGCGCAGACCGTTTATGATGCGGCTGTCTGCTTTTTGCTCACCCTTTGCGGAACGCTTCTTTGACCTTGACTCCGCTATCTGTTCGATCACTATCACCAGCCAGAACCACAGTCCTTGTCCGAAGACGAATTTTATTCCCTTTCCGTGCCATATTCCCGTGCATATCCAGACCACAAGCGTGGCTGTCCATGTGGTAAGCTGCTTGCCTGTCTTTTTGCCGAATCTTGCTTTCAGCTTTTCGCCGATCCTTATAAATCTCTCCGATTTAAGCAGCGGATACATAATGTAATTTTTCATCCAGACACCCAGAGTGATATGCCATCTCTGCCAGAACTCCTGAATGGTTTTTGCATAAAAAGGAGCCCTGAAATTTTCTTCGGGGACTATCCCGAAGCATTCCGATACGCCCATGATGATATTCATGCACCCGTCAAAATCCGCATAAAGCTGGAGCGGGAAAATCAGTATCGGTATCAGTATCATGTTAGGCACATCAAGGATATTTGCGTCAAGCCTGTCCGCCACCACAAGCTTTTCAAAAAGACCGTATGCCACGCGGATAAGTCCGTATGATACCCGATGATAGTCAAACCGGTGCTCCTCATAAAACTGAGGAGCCAGCTTGTCATACCTGCAGATAGGTCCCGAAAGAAGCAGGGGGAAGTACAGGCAGAACAGCGCCGTTTTAAAAATGTTCTTTTCCGGCTCTGTGACCTCCCAATAGCAGTCCAGCAGATAGGACATCATCTGAAATGTATAGTAGCTTATCCCGATAGGCACCGCAAATGTTTTTATTTCATCAAGATAAAAGGAAAAGACATCCTCGAACAGTGTGTATCTCAGACCCGCAAGCAGTGCAAAGTTTATCACAAGCGTTCCTATGAGCAGCTTTTTTTTGTAGGCGGGGTATTTTTTCATGAGGTTCGCCGCCAGATGTACCGTCACTATAGTAATAAGAGCATAGACTGCCGCACCTATCCCGGAAAACGCAACAAATACGATCAGGCTTGTGAGAAGCAGGACTATCCACTGTCTTTTTTTTATATTGAAAAAAACGATCAGGCTGCATATAACTATAAGCATGGATCTGTATGAGATCATTCCCATATTGTCAGCCTCCATAAACAGAATATTATGTCTGCATCATGATGCCGCTGTCATGACGTTTCATTATTTCGCTCTTTCCAGAATGATGTCCGCCATTTCGCCCACATTTTTCATGGTGGTCACTTCGCCCATGCCGAATTTTATGCCGAATTTGTTTTCTACTGCTATTATCAGATTTATATGCTCAAGACTGTCCCAGTCCTCGATATCATCTGCGGTAGTTTCATCATTCAGCTCAATGGTATCATCGTCAAAAATATCACGGAACACCTCATGCAGCTTTTCGTAAACGTCTTCTCTTGTCATTTCTTATTCCTCCACATCTATAACTTTATTTTTATTTTCGTATGAGCCTGAAATATCAAGCTCCCAGACTGTATTCCCCGTTTCGTCCGAGGACAATTTTTCAAAGCCCATTCTCTCATAAAAGTCACGTACCATGCCGTTCTTTTTTGTGGGGTAATAATAGCCTATCAGCTTGCTTATGTCCCGCTCCTGACAGCGCTTCACCAGAGTGTCAAGCATTGCCTCTTCCATATTTCTTTTAAGGACCCTGCAGCTCATAAGCCACAGCTCTATGTGACACTCGTTCTTTTCCTGCCTGCCTATGACCACAGACACCACTCCGTTGTCTCCGAATTTATCGGACAGCTTTCCATAGAGCGTTATGCGTCCCGTATCCTCAGCCGCCGCTTTTATCTGCTCTGCAGTATAGCGCACAGTGGTGAGATTGAACTGGTTGCTCTTATTTGTAAGCTGAGCTATGCGGCTTATATACATGGGCGCAAAAGCCTTTATCTCCCCTTTCATTTCAAGGGACAGCAGGTATTCGTTATAATCGGTAAAGGTCTCGGACAGCTTTGCCCGCTGATAGTTTTCCTTATACATATCATTGCGTTTTATGTCGTCCTCTGACAGTGATGTCACCTCAAAAAAGCCGTTCCTGTCAATAACACGGATATAGTCCCTGATACTGCCTATGTCGGGAGCGCACACTCCCTCTATCTGCTCCACGATATGTCTTTCAGCGGGGTTGTCGTCGATAAACACAAGACTTTCGGGAAGCAGGTCAAGCTCGGAGGCTATCTCCCTGAAATTCCTGTCCTTGGGCTCCCAGTTAGCCTTGATGGCTATAAAGTCATCGGGTCTCAGGACGCCGTCCGGGTGGGACAGTCCTGCCACGGCATTTTCCATGTCGTTCTTTGAATTTACATTAAGGATAACGCCGATCTGCTTATGCTCCTTTATATAGCTCTGGAACTCACTGTATGCCTGTCCTTCGGACACCTCGGGACCTATGGCGATGCCCTCCGGACCGTCGTCGCCTACGACTCCGCCCCAGAGCGTGTTGTCAAGATCAAGAACCATTCCTTTTTTGTTCTTTCCGAACACCGACTTGATGATATTTGACACATTTTCCGCAAGATAAGGTATTGCAGACGGACAGAGCGCATACTTATACATATGATAATAGAACGGGTCTGACCATTTTGAAAGCCCGCAGTCCGCGGAAATATAATTGATGTCGCATATATATAGTCCCTCATGCTGACTGGCATACTCACTGAAAAGGACATTCAGTCTCGTGAGGAAATTCACCCTTCCGTGAAAGTCGGTGACGTCCATATTGCCAAGGAGACGGTAATAGGGCATCTCAAAATTATTCTGGATAACGGGACAGTGATATTTATTTTTAAGGCTCTCCCATACAGATGTGAACCTGTTCATTTCGTCTGAGACAAGGCGGTCAACATCCTCCGGGCTGTCTGCCATGCGGGGATAGGCTGTTATATTGTGATTTGATGTGCAGATATAGATGATATCGGGCGCAAACTCGTCCAGCTCCAGGTTAGGAAATACCGCGTCCTGATAGAATCTGTTATATTCCGACTCATAAAATTCGGGCTTGATGCCGTTATTCAGCAAAAACAGCTCCATGATAAGCTTTATGTCGGAGGTGGTATACCCTCCCAGAATCGCGATCTTCTTTCTGATATGGTCGTCCGAACCCTCCAGCAGCCTTCTGCGCAGGGACTTTCTTTTCTGCATTATCATATCAGGGTCAAAGGGATATATCAATTCCTTTATCAACAGGGACACCCCATTTCCGTATTAAAAAATAAACCGTCCCTACCATGTAAGGACGGTCTGCCCGCGGGGGCTTCCCCGTCTCAGCCTTGCTGGTGGCACCCCCGACGAGAATCGAACTCATAACTAACCCTTAGGAGGGGTTTATTATATCCATTTAACTACGGAGGCTGATACTAATACTGTAATATTATATCATACAGGAAAGAAAATTGCAAGTGTTTTTTCAAAAAAACAGAATATTTTAAATAAAATCCTTAAAGCCTATTGACAATATAGGATTTATATGTTATAATGCAGATAAGAAACTTATTAAATTAATAAAGGAGCTGTTTTTTTATGAAAGTCTACAAGAAAATTACCGACATTGTGGGACACACCCCACTGCTTGAGGTGGAGAACATCGAGGCGGCGGAAAAGCTTGAGGCAAAAATATATGCCAAGCTTGAATATTTCAATCCCGCAGGAAGCGTCAAGGACAGAATCGCCAAGGCTATGATAGACGACGCCGAGAAAAAGGGCGTGCTTAAAAAAGGAGGCGTCATCATCGAGCCTACCAGCGGAAACACGGGTATCGGTCTTGCTGCCGTTGCCGCCGCAAGAGGCTACAGACTCATTATCGCAATGCCCGAGACCATGAGCGTTGAGCGCAGAAATCTAATGAAGGCATACGGCGCAGAGCTCGTACTTACTGACGGCTCCAAGGGAATGAAGGGAGCCATCGCAAAGGCAGACGAGCTTGCAAAGGAGATCCCGAACAGCTTTATCCCCTCCCAGTTCAGCAACCCTGCAAACCCTGCTATCCATGAAAAGACCACAGGCGTGGAGATCTGGGAGGACACTGACGGCAAGGTAGACATCTTCGTTGCAGGCGTTGGCACAGGCGGAACCGTCACAGGCGTGGGAAAATACCTGAAATCAAAGAATCCGAACGTAAAAATAGTTGCTGTTGAGCCTAAAAGCTCCCCCGTTCTTTCCGAAGGAACAGCAGGTCCTCACAAGATACAGGGCATAGGCGCAGGATTTGTCCCCGATACTCTGGACACGGACATCTACGACGAGATCATCACCGTTGAAAATGAGGCTGCTTTTGAGACAGGCAGGATGATAGCAAAAACAGAGGGCATTCTTGTAGGAATTTCCTCCGGAGCTGCAATGTGGGCTGCCATCCAGCTTGCAAAGCGTCCCGAGAACAAGGGCAAGACCATCGTTGCCCTGCTTCCCGACACAGGTGAAAGATATCTTTCCACTCCCATGTTTGCTGAATAAAAATCACGGCAATACTGTACAGAGAAAAATTTGTACAGTATTGCTTTTTTATACCCAACCATCATGTTAATTCCTCCACTATATAAACGAAATATTTCAGAGGTAAAAAACTTCCGGAGGTCATTATGGAAAAGAAAAGCGCTGATACGCTGATAGTACAGTACCGTGAAAAAATATTCGGCTTCGCCCTTGAAAAAATGAGGAACATTTCAGAAGCGCAGGAGCTGGCGTCCGATATTGTCTGTGAGGTCTACACATCCTTTTTGAAGGCGGACAATATCGTCAATCCTGACGGCTATGTGTACCGGATAGCCAGCAACGTTTACGCAAGGTATATCCACAGGCTCACTACAGGAAGAAGGTTAGAGGACATAAGCGAGACAGCTGTCCCATACTTCGATAAAGGTCTTGACGAGCTTGAAAATTCCGAGACCCTTGCGGAGCTTCGCCGTGAGATAGGCTTCCTCTCCCAAAGGCAGCGGACGATAATCTATCTGCACTATTATGACAAAAAGTCCGTCGCCGAAATTGCAAAGGAACTGAATATTTCAGCAGGTACTGTAAAATGGCATTTATCAGACGCGCGCTCATCCATCAAGGAGGAATTAACTATGGAAAGATTCAAAGACGACCTTGCAGTCAACCCCATAAAATTTATAGGAATGGGACACAACGGCTCTGTGGGAGCAAAAGGCGATACGGCGGATATGTTTGACACCCGTCTTAAACAGAATATCGCTTTTTCCTGCTACTATGAGCCTCAGACCGCGGAGGAGATCGCACGTAAGCTGAATGTCCCCGTGACGTATGTTGCGGACGAGCTGAAAATTCTCTGCGAATACGGCTATATAGACGCTGTGGACAACAGCAAAAATCCGAAATATCTTACCAATATGTACATTACCGACACCAGAAATAACGACGGCAGCGCCGAAAGCGAAAACCGCAAAGCCGCCGCGAAGTTCCTGTGCGACAAATTCTATCCAAAGGTCTTTGAGGACTTTGATAAGTCCGAGGACAACTGGGGCTTCTTCTGCGACGGGAACGACAAAAATTTTATGAAGTACACTCTTGTTATGCTATGCACAAATCTTGCATATTCCAGCCAGTACATCGGCGGTCCAAAATACTGGGAAGAATACGAAAAACTGTCGGTAAAACGTCCTGACGGCGGAAAATTCATTGCCCATGCTGCCATTGCCAATGAATATTATGAAGAAAAGCCTGACGATCATTATTGGTGCTGCGGATATATGAATACATTTATTTGCTGTAACACTCCCACGCCTAAAATAGGAAAGATATCCATAGACTGCCGTTACAGCGACCGCAGCAAACTTCAATGGCGTGACGACATTAACACAGACTGGGCGTATCTGTATGATTTCATCAAAGGCGGCTGCAAGCCTGAGTCTCTTGCTCCCGAAAATTACAAGCGTCTTTGCGACAAGGGATATATCTATAACGACAAGGTACAGGTGATGTGCATGAACAGCAGTGATGTATCCATGAGCACATTCCGCAATGTTATACGCAGTCATGTCAATGTCAGTGACGAAATTCCGGAATATGCAAAGGAATTCGACAAGCGGAGATACGAGATGAAAAAGGATCAATACCCCGAACATATCCAGCCAATATTACAGCTTTATTGTAATGACGCTATGAGCGATGCTCTTATGATCCCCTACATTATTGAAGAAATGCTGGAAAGAGGTATGCTGAAACCTCTCACAGACCTGCAGAAAAAGAGTGTATTTACTGCTGTCGTATATCCGTCATAATCTACCGGCACCTCGGAATATTATTTTGTATCTTATACAATTTAAAACCGAGGTGTTTATCTATGTGTACAAGTATTGCAATGATGAACGGTGATTTTTATTTCGGACGGAATATGGATCTTGACTACCGTTTCGGAGAGCACGTTGTCCTGACTCCGAGAAATTACCCCGTGACATTCCGCAGAGCAGGCTGCATGGAGAACCATTACGCTGTTTTCGGAATGGCAGCCGTAGCAGAAAATTATCCCCTGTATGCGGAAGCCATGAACGAGAAGGGACTCTGCATTGCGGGACTTCAATTTCCCGACAATGCTTTTTACCCTGATCCCGAGGAGGACTGCGGTTACAACATCTCACCCTTTGAACTGCCTTTGTGGCTGCTGGGAAAATGCGCTTCCGTCACCGAAGCGGAAAAGCTCCTTTCCGAAACAAATATCGTCAATATCCCGTTCAGCAGTGAAATGCCGCTGACTCCTCTCCACTGGCATATCGCCGACAGTGAGCGCTCTCTCGTCCTTGAAGTCACAAAAAAAGGGACCGCCCTTTCAGACGATCCCGTGGGGATACTTACAAACAATCCCCCATTTGAATTTCATATGACCAATCTCTGCAATTACATCAATCTTACTCCCGGATATCCTCAGAACAGACTCAGCGACAAAATAGAGCTTGTCCCTTACGGAAACGGCTTCGGAGCCATCGGACTTCCCGGAGATTATTCCCCCTCCGCCAGATTTGTAAAGGCGGCGTTTATGAAGCTCAATTCAGACTGCGCCTGCAGCGAGGACAGCAGTGTCTCTCAATTCTTTCACATTCTGGATGCGGTATCTATAGTCCGGGGATGCGTCATCAACAGTGAAAACAAGATCGCCGTCACTACATATTCCAGCTGTATGAATGTGACCAAGGGACATTTCTTTTACAAGACCTATTCAAACAGCAGTCTGACAGCAATAGATATGTACAAGGAAAATCTGGACGGCTGCTGCCTTAAAGAATTTCCTCTTATGGAGGAGCAGAATGTTTTGTGGATGAACTAAAAAGGAAAGACTGCGTGTTGCTGCGCAGTCTTTCTGTTTATTATTTATGTTCCTGCCAGTAATTCAACTGTGGGAGCTGCTTTGAAAAATACTCCCTTGCCTGTTCGGGAGGAAAATTTTCATTTGACATATGCTCTGTCAGAAAATCAAGTAGCTGCTCCATAGATTTGTACACGAAATCCCCGTCTGTATAGCACCACCTGCAGTATTCCTCGTTGAAGCTGCCGTCCGGCTCACGGCTTACAGACCCGTCGTCGTCAAGAGGCATCCCGCAGACCTGACATACCAGCTTTCTCGGAGACCCAAGCAGCGTATTTATGGAAACGTCAAAGGTAGTTGAGATCAGCTTCAATGCTTCCGTATTGGGGACGGTCTCTCCGTTTTCCCATCTGGACACCGCCTGTCTCGTAACGAAAAGCTTCTCTGCCATTTCGTCCTGTGTAAGACCGTTTTTCTCTCTGATATTTTTTAGTACCTCTCCTGTGCTCATATGCGCCATCCTTTCTTTTTTTATATCCAGTATAACGCAAAATTGTATGTCGGTCAAGCAACGCCTTGTTGCTGTAAAAATTTTACTTAATATACTGCCCCCTTGATAGGGGGCTTTGCAAACTGAATTATTTGCTTTTACTAAGGGTGGGGGTAGATAAGGGTCGAGGCTACAGCCTCGCCCGCCGTGACCGCCGTGGAAAACGCTATCTGCAGATTGAATCCCCCGGTGTAGGCGTCAACATCAAGGACCTCCCCTGCAAAAAACAGACCCCTCACCAGCTTGGACTCCATCGTTTTCGGGGACACCTCCGAGACCTTTACCCCTCCGCTTGTTATGATAGCTTCGCTTATGGGACGAAACCTTTTTATCGTCAGGGGAAAGGCTTTAAGCAGTCTTACAAGCTCTGCCCGCTCCTGCTTTGTCACCGAGTTCACCTGCTTGTCAGCAGCGATACCGCTCAGTTCAACCACCACCGGTATCATTTTGGACGGCAGCAGCTTTGACAGGGAGTTTGAAAAAAGTCTGTTTGGAATGTCAGAAAAATCCCTGAGAATACGCTTGTCCAGTGCAGCATCATCCAGAGCAGGCTTCATGTCTATCTCGATTTTGTATCGTCTCCGCTCCATTTCCCGTATGTGACTGGATGCGCTCAGTATCATGGGTCCCGACACTCCGAAGTGGGTGAAGAGCATCTCTCCCTGATCCTTGTAAATGACCTTCCCGGACTTTGTATCCCGCACCGAAATGCCCACATTTTTTAAGGACAGCCCCATCATTTCCTGACAGCACTCCTCCTCCGTTTCAAGAGGCACAAGGGATGGTTTTAAAGGGACTATTGTGTGTCCCAGAGCCTCTGCAAATCGGTAGCCGTCCCCATCCGAGCCTGTGCCCGGATAGGACTTTCCCCCTGTTGCAATAAGCACCGAGGATGCATTATACACAGTCTCCCCGCAGCGGACGCCTGTCACAGCACCATTCTCTGCGAGAACCTCTGTCACCCGCTCGTTTATAATCCTGACCCCGTTATCCTTACAGAAGCCTTCAAGAGCAGCGGTGATGTCCCCCGCCTTGTCGCTGACGGGAAAGACCCTGTTTCCTCTTTCAGTCTTAAGAGGAACACCCAGACCTTCAAAAAAATCCATGCAGTCATAGCAGTTAAAACGGCTGTAGGCAGAGTAAAGGAACCGGGAGTTTACGGGGATATTTTCAAAAAACTCCTCGTCTGTGCAGGCGTTTGTGACGTTGCACCTGCCCTTTCCTGTTATGGAGAGCTTTTTGCCAAGACGGTCGTTTCTTTCAAGGAGCAGCACCTGTCTGCCCTGACTGGCGGCAGTCCCCGCAGCCATCATTCCGGCAGCTCCACCGCCTATTACGATACAGTCAAACATTTATGCGTCCCCTTTGTCACTGTCGTCATCGTCGCTGCGCTCGTAGACCTCATACTCGTCGTAGATAGCTTCAAGACGCTCGTAATTCTTTATTACGTAGTCGCTCTTCCGGAGCCCCACCGCAACGATAAGAGCGTTTATCACACTCATGGGAGCAACAAGAGAGTCCGCAAAGGAAACCATGTCGCTCCTTGCAAGCAGGATATTATCCGCATAGGCTGCAAGGGGAGAAGCCTTGCTGTCGGTGATGGCGATTACCTTTGCCCCCTGTGCGGAAGCGTACCTGAACGCCTGAACGGTGTGTCTTGAATACCGGGGAAAGCTTATGCCTATCATGATATCATTTTCGCCGATGTTCAGTATCTGCTCGAACATTTCACTGGTGGAGGTGGTATGGACAAGCTTCACGTTATCGAACATCATGGTAAAATAGAAGGACAGGAAACGCGCAAGGACAGCCGCCGAACGTGCGCCGATAACATAGATATTCTTTGCGCCGCAGAGGGTGTCAACAGTACGGTAAAACTCCTCCCTGTCCCCCTCTTCAAGAGTCTTTCTGATCTTGTCGATGTCCATGTTGAGAATCTTTTCGTACACGTCATTGCCGCCGATCTGGTCGTGCATAACGTCTATCCTCTGGACGGTGGTGAGACGGTTGCTTGTGTACTCCTTGAGAGCCCTTTGAAGCTCGGGGTACCCCTCAAAGCCAAGCTCCGTGGCAAAGCGGACTACTGTAGACTCGCTTACTCCAACGATAGCTCCCAGCTTGGAAGCGGTCATAAAGGCGGCTTTATCGTATGTTGTCATAATGTACTCTGCGATCTTTTTATGTCCCTTTGAAAGTGTCGGCATAATTTCCTGCAGCTTGCTGAACAGATTTGCATTCGGAACAGCATTCATAAGAAATTCCTCCTCTATAGAAACCGTAGTCACGGCATATTATTCCCATAAATCATTTTGCAAATTTAATATCTCCCGCCGTCGTTTTTCCGTAGCGGATATATCGGGGACGTACACCCCGTTTTCAAGGGTCACCACGTCTCCCTCCCTGACGTTCCCGTCAAGCATGGAGACCGGGACTTCAAAGCGGGAGTCCCCCTCCTCTATGACGGCGATACCGTCCTCTATGCGGTCTATTACTAACATTTTGGCAATGGCTCCTTTGTTATATTTGCTTTACATACCCGCCCCCTTGATAGGGGGCTTTGCAAACTAAATCATTTGAATTTACTAAGGGTGGGGGTAGATAATCGTGCAGGGCTCAGCCTTGCTTTTCAGTTTTAATTTGTATGCTCTCACCATCTGAGTACACAATAATATTTCCGTTACGGTCGTTACTGTACCACTTTGCGCCCATCTCCTCTATCTTTTCGACGGTCTCCGCATGGGGATGCCCATAGCTGTTCCCCACGCCGCACTGTATTATGCAGATGTCGGGAGACACCGCTTCCAGATATTCTTCGCTGCTTGATGTGCTGCTGCCGTGGTGTCCCATTTTCATTACGTCCGCATCCACGTCAGCTCCCGATTTAAGTATGCCCTTTTCTGCCTTGCTTTCGGCGTCTCCGGTAAAAAGATAGGAGGTATTGCCGTAATCAAGTCTTATCACTACGGAGTAATTGTTCAGGTCGTCGTAATCATCTACAGGAGCAAGCACCTCAAAGCTGGGAGGCTTTTTCTCCCCCTCCGTTTTAAAGGTATAGACCGTCCCCGGCTTTGCTGCCGTAAGCTTCTGACCCTTATCCCGAAGAGCCTGTATAAATCTCTCATAGGTTTTTGTCGTAGGCGTAAGCTCGCTGCTTACTCTTGGAGCTATGACCTTGTCCACATCCATGGCGGAAATTATGTCCCCCATCCCTCCGATATGGTCGGAGTGGGGATGTGTTGCGATAATATAGTCAAGCCGTTCCACGCCCTGCTTTTTGATGTATTTTAATACCGAATCCGAGTTCTCCCGCTCACCGCAGTCGATGAGCATGGCGTTATCCTCCCACATTATCAGTGAACAGTCGCCCTGTCCCACGTCGATAAAATGTATCTCCAGATCGGCGTCCTTTTCGATAAAGCTGTTTACCGCCGACTCGGGAATATCCTTATCCCCGAATTCAAGCTGTGCGCCGTAGAAAAATCCCACGCCCAGGATAACAAGTATAACAAGCAATGCGGGAGACATCCCTAATGCTTCTGCCGCCCCCGCTGTCCGCCTTGCCGATGTCCTTGACGCTGTTCGCTTTGCAGACGTCCTTGACGCTGTCCGTTTTGACGATGTCCGCCCTGACGATTTTTTCCCTGCCGCCATCCGGTACTTTCCTTTCCGTTATTTTTTTGCCTTAGTTCTGCAAGATACTGCCCGTCCGGCTTTACAAGACAGTCCTTGGTATTTCCGATAAGGTCTGTGCGGCGAGCCTTCTGCAGCGCCTCTATGACCTTCCGCTGATTGTCGGGACGGAAATACTGGAGCAGCGCCCTCTGCATTGCCTTTTCCTCCGCAGACTTGGGAACATAGACCCGCTCCATCGTATATGGGTCAAGCCCGGTGTAAAACATACAGGTGGAGATAGTTCCGGGGGTGGGGTAAAAATCCTGTACCTGCTCGGGACGTATCCTCAGACTTTTCAGGAACAGTGCAAGCTCCACAGCTTCCTTCAAAGTGCTCCCCGGGTGTGAGGACATAAGGTAGGGGACAAGGTACTGCTCCTTTCCTATCTGTCCTGTTATTTTATAGAACTTGTCCTGAAATTTTTTATAGGCTTCAATATGGGGCTTCCCCATTTTATCAAGTACCACGGCGGAGCAATGCTCGGGAGCCACTTTAAGCTGTCCGCTTACATGATGCGCTATAAGCTCCCGCATGAACTCATCGTTTTTGTCCTCCATAAGATAATCGAAACGGATGCCGCTTCGGATAAAGACCTTTTTTACCTTAGGGATGGCTCTTATCTTACGGAGCAGCGCAAGATACTCGGAATGATCCGCTTCAAGCATTTTGCATGGGGTGGGTGCAAGACACTTCTTTCCCTTGCAAAGACCCCTTTCAAGCTGTCCCCTGCAGCTGGGAGCCCGGAAATTTGCCGTGGGACCTCCCACGTCATGGATGTATCCCTTGAAATTCGGGAGGGTAGTCAGCAGTCTTGCTTCTTCAAGTATGCTTTCCTCGCTGCGGACGGCTATCTTCCGTCCCTGATGGAGGGCGATGGAGCAGAAATTGCAGTTTCCGAAGCAGCCCCGATTGTGGGTTATGGAGAACTCCACCTCCTGTATGCCGGGAACGCCCCCCTCCTTTTCGTAGATGGGATGGTATGTCCGCATATATGGCAGAGCGTAGACCCTATCCAGCTCCTCTGTTGTAAGAACGGGAGAGGGGGGAAGCTGCACAAGCATATGCTTCTCCTGCCGCTGGATGATAGTCCTGCCGTAGACCTCGTCCTGCCAGTCGTACTGTTGACGGCAGGCAATGGCGTATGACTTTTTATCCTCTCTGCAGAGCTTCAGCGAGGGGCACTCAACAGCACCGTAGGGGGTGTCCTCAGGCTTGCAGAGGTAGGCTGTGCCGCGGATGTCGGTGAGACTGCGGATGTCCTCTCCTGCCGCAAGACGATTGCATATTTCGGTTATCTGATGCTCGCCCATGCCGTACATGAGGATGTCTGCGCCGCTTTCCTCTAAAATGGAGGGGCGGACAGCATCGTCCCAGTAATCGTAGTGAGCGAACCGCCGCAAAGATGCTTCCAGACCGCCGATGCCGATGGGGATGTCCCCGAAAGCCTCCCGAATCTTTTTGCAGTAGACCGTCACCGCTCTGTCGGGACGCTTTCCTGCCTTGCCTCCGGCGGTGTAGGCGTCCTCGGAGCGCTTTTTCTTTGCGGAGGTGTAGTGCGCCACCATTGAGTCTATATTTCCCGAGGTCACCATGAAAGCGTACTTGGGTCTGCCAAGACGCATGAAATCACGGGTATTCCGCCAGTCCGGCTGAGCGATTATTCCCACGGTATAGCCGAGACTTTCAATAACTCTCGAAATTATGGAGATGCCGAAGCTGGGGTGGTCAACATAGCTGTCCCCCGTCACGCATATAAAGTCAAGTTCTTCTATTCCCTGCTCAAGCAGCTCCTGTTTTGAAATTGGAAGAAACGGCATATGTTCACCCCCTGCGGAAAGAATTATTATCTTTTATGTACTGCTTATTTTCTTTGAAGGAATTGTTTTGATCAATCCGTCTATATGCTCAAACAGATCTTTTTTAATTGGTGCGCCTAAAGGATTTAACAGGAAATCTATCCCCTCTCTTCTTGCCTGCTTTGCAGCAGGAACAAAGTCGCTGTCTCCGGATATAAGTATGATCTGGTCTACCTGCTTCTTATAGGCTAAAGAAGATATGTCTATACCGATACGCATATCCACTCCCTTTTGCTCAATATTAAGTGTCAGATCGGACTTCTGTATATCAGATACCTGCATACTGCCTTTTAATAGTTTTTTCAATACCTCATATTTTAAGTTGTACTCTATTGTATTTTCGCTTAATCGTCCAAGTCTCAATGCAAATTTTCTATGGTGCTTAAGCTCATCCAGAAAGCTGACCATCCATTTGTAATCATCGCTTTTACCCAGATTTATACTTTTATTTGAGATAGGATCAAAAATTACTTTATCAAGCGGAGGACAATCATAATAAAATATGCGGTACAAATTGCGTTTTTCATATTTGTCAAACAGCATTTTATGACACAGCTCAGCTAATTCATCAGCTCTTTCCTCAGGTGAGACTTTTCCCAAGTAGTGATTAGCCCGCTTTCTGTAAAATGCTCCGTCAACGAGAATTGCTGTTGTTACTTCACGTTTTTGAAAAGGTATAGTATACTTGCCCATTTGACTGTCCTCCTGAAATAAAAATACCCCCGGCCTTGTAAATCCCCTTATGGTGGGGCAACTACTACCGAGAGTACACTATCTTATTAAATGTAGCCTTGCTGCACCGCAGCATACCTACACTTTATATTATACTCGTCGGAACTTAGAAAAACAATAAGTATTATTACTTTGTAATATTTTTTGTGCAAATTCACAAAAGCGTTAATTTACCTTTGTAAATTTTCTACAACGCAAAATATACTTAATTAAATCAAACATCTTCTCCATCCGTCCCTCCTGCGTCAGAATCCATATTATCCTGATTTATCAGCTTCCTCTGCAGCCACATTTCCTTTGTGATAAGCACCGACCGGGGCTTCGCTCCCTCATAGGGACCCACAACGCCAAGCTCTTCAAGCTCGTCCATAACTCTCGCCGCACGGGCATAGCCAAGCTTCAGCCTTCTCTGCAGGAAGGACACAGAGGCTGCCCCTCCGCTTGTAAGGAGCTCCACCGCCTGATCTATGATGTCCCCGTCTCCGCTGGGAGCCGCGCTGCTGTCAGAAGCAGACTTCTCTCCCTTTGGCACAGGCATATTCTTTTCAATCTCCTGAATGATCTCGTCCGAGTATTCCACAGTTCCGCCGCTCTTGATAAATTCAACCACTGCCTCTACTTCCTTTGTGGACGCAAAGCAGCCCTGTATTCTTACAGGCTTGGGGATACCCTGGGGATAGTACAGCATATCGCCGTGTCCAAGGAGCTTTTCTGCTCCTGCTGTGTCAATGATGGTACGGCTGTCTATCTGGGAGGATACCGTCAAAGCGATTCTGGACGGGATATTCGCCTTGATAAGTCCTGTGATAACATCAACGGTAGGACGCTGTGTTGCGATAATGAGATGCATACCCGCCGCACGCGCCATCTGAGCAAGACGGCAGATAGAGTCCTCTACCTCGTTGGAGGCTGCCATCATCAGATCGGCAAGCTCGTCTATGACAATGACGATCTTTGGCAGAGGCTCAACGCCCTCTGTCTCCGCAGCCATTTCATTGTAGCCGCCGTGGTCACGGACGTTGTAGTCCGCAAACAGCTTGTACCGCTTGAGCATTTCCTGAACAGCCCACGCAAGAGCGCCCGCAGCCTTCCGGGGGTCTGTTACAACGGGGATAAGCAGATGGGGGATGCCGTCATAGACCTTGAACTCCACCATTTTAGGGTCGATAAGCACCAGACGGACTTCATCGGGAGACGCATTGTATAAAATGCTCATGATTATACTATTTGTACAAACAGACTTACCGGAGCCTGTGGTTCCTGCGATTATCATATGGGGCATTTTTGCGATGTCCCCTATCATGATGTCGCCGTCTATGTTCTTGCCCACAACAAAGCTGAGCTTGCTCTTGTTTTCTGCAAACTCGGGGCTTTCTATCATCTCGCGGATGGTGACCATATCCTTGATCTTGTTAGGCACCTCAACGCCCACCGCTGCTTTTCCGGGGATAGGCGCTTCAATACGGACACCCGCCGCCGCAAGGTTCAGGGCGATATCGTCCGCAAGACCCGTAATTTTGGATATCTTCACTCCTGCGCTGGGCTGGAGCTCATATCTTGTAACGGTAGGACCTCTGTGGATGTCCACTATCCTTGTCTGGACACCAAAGCTTTTCAGGGTGTCCACAAGGGTGTCGGCGTTGGTCTTCATTTCAGCTTCCGCCTCTGCGGAATTAAGGGTGTTGTCCACGCTTTTTAACAGTTCGATAGGCGGGAAAGCATATACCGCAGTCTCGGTCTTATGCTCGGTTATCTCATTCTGGATATCCGCCGCTGTGGGAGCGTCCGGCATATCAAGCTCTTCCTCTGTCTGAATTTTATTGGAAGCAAGGGTGGACTGCTTCTGTATCTTCCGCTCCTCCTGTTTCTTCTCCGCAAGCTTCGGCTCTGCTGCTTTCGGCGCAAAGATAGAGGGCTTTTTCGCAGGAGCGGCAGCCTTTTTGATTATATCGTCCAGCTCCCCGTTTGCGGAGTTTATCTTTGCCGTCGCTTCCTCAGACGCCTTTGACTGCGGCTTGGCAGCCGGAGCAGGAGCAACAACAGGATGAGCGGGAAGCTCGGGCTCTGTCGGCTTATCAGGCTCGAAGGGCAGCTCCTGAGAGTCAGCGGAAAGCTTCTGTCCCGGAGGCATAGGGATGTCCACATTGAATTTTTTTGCTTTCTCCTTCACTACCTCGTCGGGAACGTCCGCATTGGGGACTACCTTTCCCTTTGTCTGCTTAACAGGCTTTTGCCTCTTTGCCCCGGGAGGGGGTACAAAATCCGTGTCATCCTCGGGAATATACTCTCCCCTTGCGGCAAAGGCTTTAGAGAGCCAGCGCTTTAAAATTTTCATCAGGTCAAGCACAGTCTTGTTGGAGAACACCATCAATGATACAAATATAAGCAATAGGATTATGATGGTAGCCCCTGTCTTTTTAAAGAGAGCAAGCAGTGGGACAGCAAGCAGGGTACTGAAAACTCCCCCGCCCCGAAGCTGCTTTCCCTCTGCATAAAGAGCGGGGATGATCTCGTCAAAAAGTCCCCCCTCGGGTATTTCTGTACCTGAGACTATCTGTACAAACGCCGTAAGCAGAAAGATCACTATAAAGCACTGGATCACCTTTCCCTGCACTGCCTGCTGGGACTTATCCATAGCTATCATTATTGAAACATATATAAAAATGACGGGAACCAGGAACACAGAAAATCCGAACATTCCCAGAAAGATGTTATGTATACTGTGCCAGAGGGACTCACCCTTGACAAGTGTGAATGCTGCCGTCAGCACACCCAGTCCGAACAGCACTGCCGACCAGAGAACTCTGTCCTCTGCGGCGCCTTCACGCTCTGCTGCTTTGGATTTCGATGCAGTTGTTTTCCTCTGAGCCACTTTAACTTCCTCCTCAATTTACTCATCCCAAGGCTGAGCCTTGACCCTATCTTCCTATCATAATACGGTTCCCTGTCCTTGCTTCGTAAATGCCCACACAAAGGACGGCTATGCCAAGCACAAGGGTGTACCAGCCGAATATGCTGAATTTGTCGTTTACAATGAATGCCTTTATAAGACGTATAGCAAAATATCCTGCCGCTGCGGAAAAAACAAATCCTATCAGCAGGGGGAGTATATTTGCAGCCGCCTCGCTTCCGGAAAAGTCCCCAAGCTCCACAACAGCGCTTGCAAGAATTACGGGTATGCCTAAAATGAAGCTGTACTCCACAGCGTCCTCCCGCTTCATGCCCGTAAAGAGGGCGGCGGATATTGTAGACCCCGATCTTGAGATACCCGGCACAAGGGCTATCCCCTGAAAAAATCCTATCGTAAGAGCGGCGGGGACGGTAGTCTCTCCCGCTGTTTTTGTGCCGTTTCCCCATCTTATGCTGAGGAAAAGCAGCGCGGAGGTATACAGGAAAGCAATTCCCTCGGCAATAATGGACTCGTCGGACTGAAGCCCCTCAAAAAAGTCCTTGAATATGTAGAAGCCGAACAGGGGCAGGATGGATATAATTATCATCATTATCATTCTGCGCTCGGGATTCATGGTCTTCCATTTGAATTTGCCTGTGAAGATATCCCCCAGCATTTTAAATACTTCGATTATCAGCTTTTTTATCTTGTCCCGGAAGGCGGCAAACACCGCCGCCAGCGTCCCGAGATGGAATATGATGTTCATTGTCACCGCTGCTTCCCCGTCCAGACCGGTAAAATGCTGGAACAGGGACAGATGTCCCGAGCTTGACACAGGCAGGAACTCGGTAAGTCCCTGCAGTATACCCTGTAAGATCGCTTCAAGAATAGTCATGGCAAAAGTCCTTTTCGTTTATATTTACGCGGTCGGGCTTGCCCTTTCTGCGTATATTAATTAGTATTCAGGCATTGTCCGGCAAATCACTGTTATCGGACGTACTGTCCGGATAGCGGGGCTCCGTGGTCTCAATAAGGGTATAAAGAGCCTCGATAGCGTCGGAAAGTCCTCCGAGGGAATCTATGAGCCCCTCTGAAACGGCAGCCTCCCCGTCAAGGACGGTGCCCATGTCCATTGTAAGCTCTCCCGTGTTCATTATAAGCTCCCTGTACCTGTCGGGAGGGATATTGCTGTTTCCCGAAACAAAACCGATGATGCGCTCCTGCATCTTGTCAAAGTAGGACATTGTCTGTGGAACGCCCAGAACTGTCCCGTTCATACGCACGGGATGGATAGTCATTGTAGCGCTGGGGACAATGAAGGATTTTTTCGCCGAAACTGCAAGAGGCACTCCGATAGAATGACCTCCCCCCACTACAAGAGAGACAGTGGGAGTCTTCATTCCCGCAATGAGCTCAGCAATGGCAAGACCCGCTTCCACGTCACCGCCAACGGTGTTGAGAATGATGACCAGACCCTCTATAGAGCGGTCCTGCTCAATAGCCACCAGAGCGGGAATGATATGCTCATACTTGGTGGTCTTGGTCTGGGGAGGCAGGATATAATGCCCCTCCACCTCTCCGATAATATTCAGGCAGTGTATGATATGCTTGGCGTTCTGGGAGATGACCTCCCCGCTTTTTTCGATAAGCTCCGCCTGGTCGATACGGTCTTCCACAGGGGTCTTGTCCTTGTTTTCATCGTTTTCGTGCATAATTATTTTCCTTTCGGGAGATATAAAAATATTTTACTCCATGAAAAAACAATTATGCATACTAAATAATTATACTACATTTCCTGCAAAAAGTCAATTAAAACGGGTAATTTTAACGTATATGTTTTCCAAAATGTAATATTTCTGTAACTATTTGTAATCCGCCTGTAATTGCAAACTTTTTCCCGTCATGATATAATATATTTACACCGATCGCCGGAGGGATATAACATGAAAATAAAAATACTGCCGCTGCTAGCTGCGGCTGCTTTTGCCGCCTGCAATAAAACAGGTGAAGCAAATACCGGACAGTCTGATACGGCAGCTTACATTTCGGAAAGCACTGTTACCGAACAGGAGCAGACCGAGAACATAAATGAGATAGATCCGGTCAGATATATGC
>JAFLUI010000050.1 GCA_022508825.1 Oscillospiraceae bacterium | reverse complement strand
TTATGTCAATAGAAACGCCATAGCACTTTTGACTGAAAATCAAAAATGCTATGGCTTAAACTTCTGTATCGCTATCTCCCTAAAACGGGGAGATTTTATTTGGCAGTCTGCGGACATTCCAGTCTGTTTATAGTGCAGTATTCTATGTAAGCCTGCTCCAAAAGCCTGAAATCGCAGGAGTTATGAGTCAGCATATCGTTTTTGTTGCTAACAATTCTTTCATATGTCCGCACTGCTTGCCGTACAATTTTATCTTTGTTTCTCCTGCAAAATGCCAATTCATTTTTTATTCTTAATGATTTTTGATGATCATTCAATTCATCACGAATCAATAAACTCAGACATTCCTTTGGTATTGGTAGCATATATGCAAATCTTAATGTACCGTAGATCAAATTGGGTCTGTTCTTAGCTCTGATCAACAGATCATCTTGTTTTGAATGAATTTTTGAAGATACAGGAACAAAATAATTTATATCATTAACATTGAGAACAGTACCATAAAAAAACTTATTATTTCCGCTGTGATAATTAACATTCGGTACCCTTGTAAAACCTCTGTGTTCTGTTTCATATTTTTTAAAAAATTCAATATATTTCAGATCAACATTATAAAAATTAATATCCATATTCTTCTCCTAATAAAAAATGGGCAAGGATACCTGCCCATTTAATGATTGCTTTTTAGTTCGCCATTTTTACGAGCTGCGAAGCACTCACGATACAAAGTTCGCCATTTTTACGAGCTGCGAAGCACTCACGATACAAAACTCGCCATTTTACAAGCTGCGAAGCACTCACGATAGATGAGCAATCAAACATCATTACATTTATTATAACCAATCTGAATTGTTTTGTCAAGTGTTTGACTAAAAAATCTCCCCGCCAACAGCAGGGAGATTTTTTATTATCATATCAGAGTACAAAAACCATATCGTCAAGTCTTCTCTTGCGTATGATGCGGTATCTGCGCTTCTTGTTTGACAGCCTGAGTCTCTCGGGAGCTTCCCATACAGGAGCAGCTCCGCTGCCTGACGGCATTGCCGCTGTCTCCATAGGTACAGAGGATGCATATGCACCTGCTGCGGAGGAAACGTCCTCGCCCTCAAGTCCATAGTTCCTATCATCATTGACGGCAGACTCGTCATTATCCGCTGTGTAGGGAACGACCTCGGGAGTGGTGTTGTCCTCGTTTGCAGGAGCGGCATTCTCGCTTGCTGTCTTGTCTTCGCTTGCTTCCGGAGCAGTGCTGCCATCATCTGCAGGAGCGGTATTCTCGCTTGCCGTCTTATCCTCGCTTGCTGCAGGAGCTGTATTGTCCTTGTCAGCCGCCTTGTCCTTGTCAGCTTCAGCAGAAGCAGTATCCTTAGAGCCCGAATTATCCTTTGCAGGAGCCGGTGCTACAAATATGTATGTAGAAAATTTGGAAGCGCTGAATTTAACAGTCTGAGTTCCATCCTCTTCTGTGCTGAGCTCACTTTCAATAAAATCAGGATGACCGTCGACTACATGATATACCTTTATTTTATCGGCGCAGGTACTCATTATCTTGGGCACAGGCATTTCAAAGGATGCTATACCATCCTCGGGAAGCTCTATCAGCTCCTTGCTGTCTGCATCGTAGATGTTTATCTCAAAAGGATAGCATACATAATATGCTGCATTTGCTCCAAGCTGCATCATGACAGCCTCAGCGTCCTTGCGTGATGCATCGGAAGACATCAGCCAGACATCCGCTGAATTGTCAAGATAACTCTTGTTGATGGTCGCGTGAGCATTTCCTGAGGTCATGCCTTTCAGCATACAGTTAAGAGTTATTTTTATATCCTTTTTGCTTTTCTTTGAAGCTTTAGCTTTGGATTCTGTCTTCTGTTCTGTGTCCTGTCCCTCAGCCTCATTATTTTCAGTATCCACGTTCTCCTGATCTGCGGTCTCCGCTTCAATACCCGCCTCCTCAGCAAAGGCGTTTGTAACAGAAATGCCGTTAAGTCCCGGAGTAAAAGTCATCAGCATAGCCGCTGCAAGAAAAGCAGACACTGCTCTTACATATGCAGGCCTGTCCGATACGGCAGCATGACAGCTTACCTCCTGTACATCATCCTTTACAGGAGAAAGTACCGTTCTTATATCATTTACAAGCCGTCTCGTACCCAGAACAGCTCCCAGGAGCGTCACGCATGGGAGCCACAGCAGCGGATTTGTCTCCGCTGTATGGTCAAGCACCTCCACAAACGACTTGTTCGTCCTTTTGTTAAGTTCCATAAAGATACCTCCGTAAATAACTTTGCGGGCGATGTTCTCCATCGCAGTTTATCCTATGTGGACTATGTGAAAATTTCAGACTTCGTAGATCTCGCCTTCAAGACCGGGACCTGCAGAAATGGCATTAGCCTCGTCTGTATCAATGTGCATTGCACGGGCAAACTTATCGGAAACACGGCATACAACGTCGCCCAGGATGGCTTTTCTGCCGTCTGTGTCCATCTTTACATATACAACGTCCTTATCCTTTACGCCAAGCTCCTCAGCGTCGGCAGGAGTAAGGTGGATATGTCTCTTTGCAACGATAACGCCCTCCTTAAGCTCTACCTCGCCGCAGGGACCAACCAGCTTGCAGCCTGCAGAGCCTGCAACATCGCCGCTCTCACGGATAGGTGCGGAAAGACCGATGGAACGTGCATCTGTAGCGGAAAGCTCCACCTGAGTAGCAGGACGTACAGGTCCGAGGATAGAAACTCCGGGCAGAGATTTCTTGGGGCCAACTACCTCGATCCTCTCCTCGCAGGCATACTGACCCGGCTGGGAAAGGTCCTTTTTCTTGGTAAGTGTTGCTCCCTTACCGAAAAGTATCTCCAGATCCTCCTGAGTCACATGAACATGACGTGCAGAGGTCTCAACAATAAATTTTTTTGACATATGGATTCCTCCCAATGTAATAATTCTATATATAGTATACTACATTTCGGAAAAAAGGTCAAGTATTGGTTTAAGCGGTGGAAACGGTCAAATGTTAAAAAAATTAAAATTTTTTGTAAACCCGCTTGACAGCCGGGACTATATGGTATATTTTTGCAGAAAACCTGATACGGAACAGCAAAACCGGGACACAAGGGCTGAGCCTTTACGTCCCGGTCTTGCTTATGCAAAAAGTTCTCCGGCAGTATCCTTGTAATACTCAGCCTGAGCCAACCATAGTTTGCTGTAATTTCCACCTGCTTTGATCAACTCATCATGGCTTCCACGTTCTACGATTTTGCCATTATCCATGACAGTTATTTCATCACAAAAACGACAGCTTGAAAGTCTGTGGGAAATGTAGATAGCCGTTCTCGTTCCTACAATGCCGTTGAATTTGGTGTATATCTCATGCTCGGAAATGGGGTCAAGAGCCGCAGTAGGCTCGTCCAGAACGATAAAGGGAGCTCCCTTGTACACCGCCCTTGCAAGACACAGCTTCTGCGCCTCCCCTCCGGAAATTTCAACGCCATGCTCATCGAAATCCTTGTACATACAGGTCTCGATGCCCTTTTCCATCTTTTCAAGGCGCTCCCCAAGTCCTGCACGTACAACGCAGTCCTTCACATAGTCGCTGTCATAATCGGTGTCCGCCGCAACGTTTTCCGCCATGCTGAAAGAGAACAGCTTGGAGTCCTGAAATACTACCGAGAACAGCGCCATGTAGTCCTCGTATTTGTATTTTTTGATGTCAATGCCGTTGAGAGTTATCTCACCCTCGGTGGGGTCGTAAAGACGGCACAGCAGCTTTACAAGAGTGGACTTCCCGCAGCCGTTTTTCCCCACCAGAGCCATTTTTTCGCCGATCTTCCATTTCAGGTTTATATCTTTAAGGACATACTGCTCACTGCCGGGGTATTTGAAATAAACGTGCCTGAACTCAAATTCATACTCATTATCGTCCCGCTTTTCGGTGGGGATAGTCCCCTGATATTTTTCGTCCGGTATGTCAAGAAAATCGAAAACGTCCTTGCAGTGTTCGGCAGACAATCCGTAATTGTTCAGATCATTGGAAATGCCTGTTATTCCTAACAGAGCTCTGGCAAACAGCATGATGAAGGCTATGACCTCGCCTGCGGGAAGTTCACCATATATCGCTCTCAATACGGCATAGCCATATACAGTGCCACGGGATATCAGTTTCATAAGTTCATATCCGATACCGTATTTATGGCACTTAAAAAATGCTTTCAGCCACAGCTTGTAATTTTCATATGCGCAACTCTCCATTTCTCCGAGTATAAGCTGCTGCTCGGAATACAGGCGTATTTCCTTGCCGCTGCGATAGTTGTTCACAACATAATTAATATACGCCGAATAGGTACGGTTACTCAATATTTGCCGTTTATCTTTCCTGACACCCTCATAGGTCTGAGCGGTTTTTCTGAAATACAAAGCCCTGATAAGCTCTGAAACGGTGACTGCGGCGACGGCGGACAGAAATCCGAGAGGAGAGGTTATGAAGCCCGCAAAGCCTGTTTTTCCGCTGCTTACCATCACTGATGGTATTATAAGAACTGCGCCTATGATTATTCTGAATACGTTTGATGCAAGCTTTCCTGTAAGAGTGGACACCGATGATACTCCGTACCACCCGAACAGGTAATTCATACACATATTATAACGGTTCTGCATATCCGGGTCTTCAAGATGGACGTAATCCATACCCATGAGCTTTTCGTTCAGCATATTCCGGAGCTGTATGTCGTGTTTTGCCTTATGGCAGCTTTCTCTGCGCTTTACAAATTTCTTAACGATCTGTACTGCAAGACATATACCGACCATAACAGTTGTGGATAAAAGCAGACTGCGCAGATCTTTTCCCTCAGCTATACCGTCGATCACTATGCTTAAAAGAAGGATAGAAAGGTACTCGTCCGCAATAGAAAATATTTCACTCAGAACATTCCTGAGAGTATAGCCCTTGTCCGCCTGTTCGTTCAGCTTTATTGCACGAAATATTATGCTCCGCTGTTCCTTTGCAGACAGCTTTTTTGATCTGCTTTCACTCATATTCGCCCACCGCCTTATCATTGTAATAGGAGCTTTGCAGCTCAAACAGATCCGCATACTTGCCGCCCTGCTCCATAAGCTGACTATGGGTACCTATCTCTGCTGTCTCGCCGTTTTCAAGCAGGATTATCCTGTCGCAGAAGCGTGTGGATGCAAGTCTGTGAGATATGAAAACGCTTGCCTTTCCCTTTGAGAAGTTGGCATAGTTCATATACATCTCCTGCTCGGCTATGGGATCAAGAGCGGCGGTGGGCTCGTCAAGCAAAAGTATGGGAGCGTCCTTGTAAAGAGCCTTTGCAAGTGCCATTTTCTGCTTCTGACCGCCCGAAAGCTCTATAGCGTCATCGTACAAACTGCGCACAAGATGGGTTTTATCTCCGTCGGGCAGGCTCATGACCTTTTCATACAGTCCCGCCTGCTTCATGCAGCGGACGAGCTTTTCCCTGTCCGTATCCTCATAGCTTTTGCCGGAGATATTCTCGGCAATGCTGACGGGAAGCTCGTTTATGTCCTGAAACACCGCTGAGAACAGCGTGAAATACTCGTCACGATTATAGTCATTGACTGGCTTGCCGTTCAGAAGTATCTCGCCTTCTGTTGGGTCATAAAGTCCGCACATAAGCTTTATCAGAGTAGTCTTGCCTGCTCCGTTGAGTCCCACCAGCGCAAGACGTTCACCCTTATGGAGCGTAAAGGACAGATTTTTAATAGTAGGCTCATCGGCTTTGTAGTATGTGTAGCTGACGTTTCTGAACTCTATCTCATAGTCCTTTGTCGGCAGGGGCTCTCCCTCGCCCCTGTTGGTATTGTCGGGAAGATCGCAGTATTCTCTTGCATAGGAGATATTGTCGCTCTGCCACTGGAACCCGCTGTAGCTGTCCACAAAGTTATATACGGTATTGGACAGCATTGATATCGCATTGAAATAAAGCACGAAATCTCCTGCGCCGATATTTCCCGTGAACACCTTATATACAACATATCCATAGGAACAAAGATAGCCCGTCCACAGAACGATCTGCTCCACAACATCATGTCTGAAAGACCATTCGTCCTGCTGCTCATACCAGTCGAGACGCTTTGAGACGGAACGCTCCAACGTCTGTTTGAAAAACCGGGGGAGATTAAATATCCGCATATCCTTTGCGTAGGAAATATCCGAAGCAGCCGAGTTGATGTATTCAAGCTGACGGTCATAATTCTGCCAGTTATCCGCCATGTTCCATATCCACATCATTTTGCGGCGGTTCAGCTTATAGCTGATAAAGCTGGGTACGGCAACGATAAGCACCATCACAGGACTCAGATATGACAGAATGCCGCTCATTGCCGTAAATGCCAGTATGTTGCCCAGCAGCTTTCTTACGTTGTACAGAGTATCATACGCAACATTTTCAGTAGCATAATGCGCCTTGGAGAGTGCATCGTTTACCGAAGTCTTTTCGTTGTTTTCGTAGTCGGTATAGACGTTCTTCTTCACAAGAATATTCTGCATATGTCTCCGGAAACGGTAGCTTCCCACCCATTGGTTATAGGTCGATGAAATATCGCTCAGCTCTTCCAGAATGCGCTCGGCCACAAGCAGACCGATCACGATCAACATAAGCCTGCGTCTGCTCTGTTCGCCCAGGACAAGCTCCACCACATATTTATCCGTGAACATCGCTGCTATCTGCCAGCCCTTGTCGAACAAAAAGCCTGTGAAGATCATCAGCACCGTCACCTTATCCACCGACCATGCTTCCGAAAAGATGTAGCGGATATTTTCCCACAAGCCATATTTTCTCGCTGCACGCTCCGCATTGAATTTATCCCATGCAGCTTTGTCTTTTTCTTTGGTATATTTCGCTATCTTCACACGTTTCACTAGATTCACCTCCTGACATCTATAATAACATAAAAATAACCGTTCGTGTCTGTTTCGGAACGAACGGTCAAAATATGGCATGAAATGCTCAATAGTTTATTTTAAAGTAATCAAGATATGTTTTGAATTTATCCTGAGCCGTAAGGATGGTGTCGGTGAGATACCCCTTTTCCCTGCGCCACTCTTTAAGTCCACGATAATAAAACATTTTCAGCTCGTCCTCAATAATAAACGGAACGATATTATTTTTCAGACATTCCTTAAACATGATAAGCCTGCCTACACGACCGTTGCCGTCCTGAAAAGGGTGTATTTTTTCAAACTCGTAATGAAAATCTATTATATCGTCAAGATTATTTGAATCAGACTTATTATATTTTTCGAGAAGCCCTCTCATTTCCTTTTCAACATCTTCCGGCAGTACAGTCTCTTCGCCGCCTACCTCATTGGAAAGCTTTTTATACTCACCCAATGCAAACCAGTCCCTGCGGCTGTCTGACGTACCGCTTTTCAAAGTACGGTGAAGCTCCTTTATAAATTTTTCTGACAGCTCTTTTTCCGCATCATCGATCACAATATCTATACATCTGAAATGGTTGACCGTTTCCACAATATCATCCACATTTACAGACTCATTTTCAAAGCCAAGAGTGTTTGTCTCATAAATATAACGGGTCTGGTCGTGAGTGAGCCTGCTGCCCTCAATATGGTTTGAATTGTATGTCATGTCTATCTGTATCTTGTGATATATGCCGCCCTTACGGCTGCTCTTTTTTTCCTCACGCAGAATCTCAAGAAGAACCACAGCACTCCCCTCCTGAAGCAATTATACTACATTACCGTCAAAATATCAACAATATTTTTTGCCGTCCCGGAATTTGAATTTAATTTCCTATAGGTATCATAATTTCCGTGGCGAAAACGCCCTCCTCATTCTGTCTGTTTATATATCCCCCGTATTTTTTCGCGATACGGTCGATACGGAAAAGACCGTACCCATGCTGTCCCGAATCATCCTTTGTAGAAATGTAGAGACCCTTTTCCTTCCTGACCCGTCCCGCTGAATTTTGTACCGAAAGATAAAGCTGTCCCTTTAATTTTCCGATATAGACCCTCATGAACCGCTCCGGTTCAGGCAGGGAAGCACAGGACTCTACTGCGTTGTCCAGCATATTTCCAAGTACAGAGCAAAGCTCCACATCGCTTATGGGAAGCTTGTCCGGGACGTTCGCCTTTACGTTCAGACTGACATTCATTTTCTTCGCAGTGTTCAGCTTGCTGTTAAGGATAGCGTCCGCCATGACATTCCCCGTTTTTATGACTGTGTCCACCGTGTCAAGATCGTCCGCAAGCTGGTCAAGATAGCAGCTTAGCTTTTCATAATTCCCCTCTGAAAGCTGTATCTTCATGTTCTGGATATGGTTCCTGTAATCGTGTCTCCAGCCCCGTATCTGACGGTACATATTCTGTATCTCCCGCACCTGCTTTTCGATAAGCTCGCTCTGGAAGCGTTCGATACGGCGGTCTATCATATTTGTAAGAGTACGCCTCAGCACAAAAAATACCGTCAGACAGATCAGACATACAAATATAATTATGCCCGTTATTATTGCGATCTTCATATTATCACCTTATTTTTTAGCATAAAAGCTGATAAATTTATCATTGACTTCCCTGTAAAGACGTCTCGACAGCGGGACGCTTTCCCCGCCATCAAGACAGACCTCCGTTTTTCCGATGCTCCGCACAGATCTCAGATTCACAATATAGGAGCGGTGACAGAAAATGCAGCCGTCCGTCAGGAGCTTTTTCAGCTCACTGATACCCATGACGCATACCAGAGTTTTCCCGTCTGATAAATGTACATGGGTCTTCTTTCCCACAGCCTCGCAGTATGTTATCATGTCCGGGGAAATATGCAAGGTCCTGTCCTCACAGTTTAACAGTATCTCATTTTCGGGGGTGTGTCTTTTAGTGTACCTGTCAAGGACGGCAAACAGCTTTTCCTTATCCACAGGCTTCAGAAGATAGTGCAGAGCCTCAACCTCGTAGCCCTCTCCCATATAATCGGAGTACCCTGTAATAAAAATAATGGGAAGCATATCATTTTCTTTGCGGAGCTTTTTTGCCAGCTCCATGCCGCTTATTTTCCCCATCTCAATATCCAGCAGGAGCAAGCCGCAGGGCTTGTCCGGATAGGAAAATAAAAAGCTTTCTGCGCTGATATACTCATCTATAACAAGTGCAAAGGGCTTCCCCTCCGACCACTCCACGAGCAGTCTGCGAAGAAGAACGATCTGTTCATCATCATCGTCACATATAGCTATCCTTATCAAATCTATCACACCCACTCCCCGACTCTGACCGTATCCTGATATACGAAAATGCCGGCGCAAAGGCGCCGGTCTTATGTAGGGATGACCCTATTCAAACATATCAAAGGTGTAGGACTCCAGCTTCTTTTCCACATCGGCGGAAATACTGTCAAACACCCTCCTGAACTGGCAGCAGGATGTTCCCATATCGCAGTCATATTCCTCGGTCAGGCAGCGGCTGAGATGATACTTCCCCTCCACCGTTTCGATAACGTCCATCAATGATATCTCCGAGGGAGCCTTTGCAAGCTCGTATCCCCCCTGAGTCCCCTTAAATGATTTCACGATCCCGCTTGCCACAAGCTTCCGCAGGATCTTCAGAGCGAACCGCAGGGTGACATTTGTCCTGACGGATATAGTTTTTGCATCCACTCTCTGTCCCGACTGGGCGATGCAGCCCACTATGCGGACAGCGTAATCCGATTCCAATGTAATGTGCATAAAACCACCCTTCGGTTCAATCCAGATAATCCTTTACCTTCTTGCTTCTGCTTGGGTGTCTGAGCTTTCTCAGAGCCTTTGCCTCTATCTGACGTATTCTCTCACGGGTAACGTTGAACTCCTTGCCAACCTCTTCAAGAGTGCGGCTCCTGCCGTCCTCAAGACCGAAACGGAGTCTCAGAACCTTTTCCTCACGCTCTGTAAGTGTGGAAAGCACCTCTCCAAGCTGCTCCTTAAGGAGAATAAGAGACGCAGCGTCTGCAGGAGCGGGAGCGTCATCATCGGGGATAAAGTCGCCCAGATGGCTGTCCTCCTCCTCACCGATAGGAGTCTCCAGCGAAACGGGATCCTGTGCGATACGCATGATCTCCCGTACCTTCTCAACAGGCATATCAAGCACATCTGCTATCTCCTCGGGAGAGGGGTCATGACCGTTCTGGTGCAGAAGCTGACTGGACGCCTTTTTGACCTTGGTGATGGTCTCCACCATATGAACAGGGATACGGATAGTCCTTGCCTGATCCGCAATAGCCCTTGTTATAGCCTGACGTATCCACCATGTTGCATATGTGGAGAACTTGAAGCCCTTTGTATGGTCGAACTTTTCAACTGCCTTTATAAGACCCAGATTGCCCTCCTGGATAAGGTCAAGAAACTGCATTCCCCGTCCCACATAACGCTTTGCAATGGATACCACCAGTCTCAGATTAGCCTCGGAAAGACGCTTCCGCGCTTTCTGGTCGCCCTGCAGCATCCTTTCCGCAAGCTCGATCTCCTCCTCGGGAGTAAGCAGGGGGACACGTCCTATTTCCTTAAGATAAATTTTGACCGGGTCGTCGATAGCGATACCCTCTGTAGACAGGGACAGCTCCAGATCGTCTGATGTTGTGTCCGGCAGCATCGCAAGATCGTCATCGCTGAAATCCTCGATTATCTCGATGTTGAGACTTCCGCAGCTGTCGTAGAACGCTTCCATCTGGTCAACGTCATACTCCTGCTCCTCCAGAACGTCGGTGATCTCCTTTGCAGAGAGCCTGCCGCTTGCCTTACCCTGTTCGATAAGGCTTTCTATACTTCTTCTTCCCATAAAAGGTCAGTCCTTTCTTTTTCTTCTTGCTTTTTTATTTTTTCAGTCCCTGAATATATTTTACAAAATCCTCGTCCGTAAGATCCTTTACTTCGCCGAGATTGTCAGCCTCTGATAAAAGAAAATTAATAAAATTATCAACTGCTGTTCTATCAATATTTACATCTTTGCTGTTGATTGCAATTTCGGTTATTTTACCCATTTCATCGGCTGTAAATTCACTTTGAAGCGAAAGAATATCGTAAAAAGACGAGTTTTTTATCTTTTCCAGCAGCTTTGCATACACCTTTTTGTTGAAATCTGTCGTAAACTGCTCGGGAGATATCCGTGACTGCACATATTCCGACTCCTCGGGATTCGCCGCCAGATAAGCAATGATACCTCTTTCCGCCTTGTATTCCTTGGGATGGGCATACTCATCGGGAGAGCTTCTCATTTTATCCCGGTCGGTGCGTATCTCTGTCCATTCGCGGTCTTCCTCCTGCCTCTGACGCTTTTTCAGGATGCCGTTCACCTGCCGCAGGATAACATCCTTGCCGACCCCTGTTTCATCAGCCACCCTGCCGATATATACCTCCCTTTCAATGGAGGATGAAATATCCGCAAACACATTCAGACAGCGCTTCAGATATTCTATCCTGCCCTCGTCGGTGCCGATGTCGAGACCCTCCCTGCACTTTTTCAGCTCAAAGTCTATTGCGCCGTTTGCCTTATCCAGAAGCAGCTTGAATCTGGACGCTCCGAATTTTTTTATGTACTCGTCCGGGTCCTTTGCGCCCTCCATGTGTATCACCTTAGGACGCGCCCCTGCATTTGAAAGCAGGTCTATTGCCTTGTGAGCAGCTTTCTGTCCTGCTTCATCGGAGTCGTAGGCGATCACCACTTCCCCCGCATACCTTGCCATGAGTCTCGCCTGCTCCTGAGTGAAGGCAGTGCCCAGCGTTGCCACCACATTTTCAAATCCTGCCTGATTGATTGAGATAACGTCCATGTATCCCTCGGCAAGTATGAGCCTGTCTTCATCTGACTTCTTTGCAAAGTTCATTGAGAACAGATTGCTGCTTTTTTTGAAAACCGGGGTATCCGAGGTGTTGAGGTATTTCCTGTCACCCCCGTCAATAATGCGTCCTCCGAAGGCGATAACGTTGCCCCGCAGGTCGATTATGGGAAACATGACCCTGTCCCTGAACCAGTCATAGATACCGCCCTTTTTGCTTCTGCCGCAAAGATTGGCTGTCACCAGCTCGTCCTCGCTGTAGCCCTTGGAGCGCATATAGTTTGACAGTCTGTGCCAGTCGTCCGGAGCGTATCCCAGACCGTATTTTTTGATAGTGGCAGGGGAAAGCTGTCTTTCCGCAAAATACCGTCTCCCCTTTTCACCGTCGGGAGAATGGGCAAGGGTATCAAAAAAATATCTTGCCGCCACCCTGTTCATTTCAAGTATCCTTGATTTGATCTGCGCAGTACGGTCTCCCTCCGCGTCCTCAGGCATGGACATACCTGCTTTGTCTGCAAGAAATCTGATAGCCTCCACATAATCATAATTTTCTATCTTCATTATAAAGGTGATGACGTCTCCTCCTGCGCCGCATCCGAAGCAGTAAAAATGAGGGTTCGGATCGTCAATGTACACCGTACAGGACGGCGACTTCTCCGAATGGAACGGACACAGGCACACACCGTTCCTGCCGCGTCTTATAAGGCTTACATAGCCCGACATCACACTGTCAATGGGGTTATTCAGCTTCAGTTCATAAATGAACCTTTCAGGGAATGCCATCAATACCTCCAGCCTTTCGGTATGAACAGTTCTTTGTAAAGGTTTACGGCATAGACATCGGTCATGCCTGCCACATAATCGCAGACAGCCCGTTCCTTGTCAAATCTGACCATTATCTTCTTATATTCCTCGGGAAGCTTATCGGGATACCTGAGAAAATAGTTATAAAGCTTTTCGATAAGCGCCTTTGCCTTGGATTCCTCGGTCTTTGCGATGGAGTTTTTATAGACGTTGGCGAACATGAACTCCCGCAGCTCGTCATGAGCCTTTCCGACCTCATCGCTCATATGTATATTCTCCACGCCCCCGTCCAGAATGGAGGTTATCAGAGTAGTGATACGGGCGCTTTTGCTGTGTCCCAGCACATTTGTAGCTGACGATGGCAGATCCTCTTCCTTGAGCATACCTGCTCTGATGGCGTCGTCGATATCATGATTGATATAGGCTATCTTGTCCGCCAGACGGACGATATACCCCTCTTTTGTGACAGCCACCTTATTTGTATGACAGGCAATTCCGTTTTTCACCTCATATGTAAGATTCAGACCCTTGCCGCCGTTTTCGATATAGTCCACCACTCTCACGCTCTGGAGATAGTGCTTGAAGCCGTAGGGACAGACCTCGTTGAGCACGTCCTCCCCTGCATGACCGAAGGGGGTATGTCCGAGATCGTGACCCAGAGCGATAGCCTCGGTAAGATCCTCATTGAGACGGAAAGCCCGTGAGATGGTCCTTGCGATCTGTGAGACCTCCAGCGTGTGGGTAAGTCTTGTTCTGTAATGGTCGCCCACAGGAGAGAGAAAGACCTGAGTCTTCTGCTTCAGCCTTCTGAATGAATTGCTGTGTAGTATCCTGTCCCTGTCCCGCTGAAATTCAGTCCTTATGGGACACTTGGACTCCTTGCGGACACGGTGTCCCGTTCCTTTTGAAGTGCAGGCATCCTCACAGAGCATACCCAGCTCCATGACCTCGATCTGTTCACGAATGGTCATAACCACACCCTCCCCAAAAATGACAAATAGTCCGTCGTTTTTCGCTTCTCACTCTATATATACGATTTTCGTGTAAAAAAATCCTTTTTCAAAAAATATTTTCGTATACCTGCACAAATTACTCAGGCAAAATTGTCAAAACGTTCGTCAAGCTGTTCAAAAGAGATATTACCTCCCGAGACATCGGTAAGCTTTTTGATAAGCTCGTCTGCAAAGTCAAGCTTAACAAGCAGCTTTACCACCACATTTTCCGCAAACACGGTATCCAGGATCTTTACCTCCCCCTCGGGGATGGCATAATTTATTTTGCCGTACATCGTATAGTCCACGGTGATATTTATAGGACGGCATCTGCACATGATAAGCCGCTCCGCCGCATCCAGAGCTATCTTTGCACTGTGAGAATAGGCACGGACAAGCCCTCCTCCGCCAAGAAGAACGCCTCCGAAATATCGTGTCACCACACAGCAAACGTCGGTGAGACCCTCCTTCATAAGCACGTCAAGGACGGGGACCCCCGCTGTACCCTGGGGCTCGCCGTCGTCCGAATACCGTGAGATATTGTCCTGACGAAGTACATAGGCATAGACATTATGGGTGGCTTTTCTGTGCATGGCACGAATCTCGTTAATGAAGTCCACCGCTTCCTCATCGGTCTCTACGTGCCTGATATATCCGATAAATTTTGACTTCCTTTCGATAAAGGAGTCCTCAGCAGAGCCGTTTATAGTTGAATAATCACGATTTTCCATAAGCACCTCAAATAAAAACAAGCCTGCGCAGAGCGCAGGCAAGCCTGTTTTTTACTTATCCATACCAAAACGCTTCTTGAATCTGTCAACACGTCCGCCTGTATCAACAAGCTTCTGCTTGCCGGTATAGAAGGGGTGGCACTTTGAACAGATCTCGACTCTGATATTCTCCTTAGTGGAGCGGGTCTTGATAACATTTCCGCAAGCACAGGTAATGGTAGTTTCCTTGTAATCGGGATGGATACCTTCCTTCATGAATAACACCTCATTTCTTCCAATATTTATATGATCGCATAGCAGCCCATCACATAATATCGGACAGTAGTGCTACAAAAATCACTTACAGACAGATATTATAACATACAGATGACCGCTTGTCAAGAGTTTTTCGTTTTTTTACAAAAAAAACAATTTTCACTTGCAATTTGTCCAATTATATGGTATAATTATCTTTAGTAATTTAAAGCGGAGTTGAAAGCCATGACCAAAGAAAAGATCGACAGAATAAATGAACTTGCCAAAAAATCCCGCACTCCGGAGGGTCTCACCGAGGAAGAAAAAGCCGAACAGGCGGCTCTCAGACAGGAGTACCGGGACTCGGTAAAAGCAAATCTTATCGGTCAGCTTGAAAATATCGAGATCACCAACCCCAACAAAAAATAAGGAGGAACTACTATGCTTGGTTTTGATCTGTCATTTCTGCCCACCCCATGCTATGTTGTTGACGAAAGGCTGCTGAAAAAGAATCTGGAGGTACTTAAGTCCGTCCGTGACAGGACAGGCTGCAAAATTCTCCTCGCCCAGAAGGCATTTTCCATGTACAGCACATATCCGCTCATATCAAAGTACCTTGACGGCACTGCTGCCAGCGGTATTTATGAAGCCAGACTCGGAAAAGAGGAAATGCCGGGCAGGGAAACTCACATTTACTCCCCTGCTTATAACGAAAAGGAGTTCGAGGAGATCGTCTCTCTTGCGGATCATATAGTTTTCAACAGCTTCACGCAGTATGAGCGGTTCTCCCACTACATAGAGGAAAGCGGACGGAGCATCAAGGCAGGTATCAGAATAAATCCCGAATACTCGGAGATAGAAACGAAGATATATGATCCATGCGCCGAAAATTCCCGTCTTGGTACGGTGCTGTCTGAGTTTCCGGACGAGCTTCCCGAGGGCATAAGCGGTCTCCATTTCCACACCATGTGCGAACAGGGAGCGGACGTTCTTGAACGCACCGTCAATGTGGTGGAAGAGAAGTTCGGAAAGTACCTCCACGGTCTGCAATGGCTGAACTTCGGCGGCGGACAGCACATCACCGCTGACGGTTATGATGTGGAAAAGCTGATCGGAATAATAAACCGGATACAGGACAAGTACGGACTCACCGTCTATCTTGAACCCGGTGAGGCTGTAGCGCTTAATGCGGGATTTCTTATTTCGGAAGTCCTTGATACCATGAAAAACGGCATGGACATCGCCATCCTTGACACCTCTGCTGTCTGTCATATGCCGGACGTGCTTGAAATGCCCTACCGTCCCGAGATCATCGGAGCAGGAAAGCCAGAGGAAAAGGCGTACATATACCGTCTGGGAGGTCCGACCTGTCTCGCAGGAGACATCATCGGCGACTACTCCTTTGACGCTCCCCTGAAACCCGGAGACAAGATCATTTTCCGCGACATGGCGATCTACTCCATGGTGAAAAATAATAACTTCAACGGAATGCCCCTCCCAGCAATTGTTTACAGCGATGAAGAGGGAAAATGCGAGACCATCAAGATCTTTGACTACAGTGATTTCAAACACAGATTATAATATCATAATAAAAAGGAGCCGTTTCGCAGCGGCTCCTTGGTTTTATTGATTTTCAGTGTATATCCTTGTGATTATCATATCCATGGGAAGCTCCTTGACGGAAATGTCACGGAAGTCCACATGGCTTGTAAGGGACTTCAAAAAATCCGTTATCTCCTGACGGGATGTATCCACTTCAAGGGAGATATCCACCTCGCTGTTTCTGCTGATGATCTCTGCACCGCCGATGGAGCTTCCCTCATATGGCTTTGACAGGGTGAGACTGATAATTTTTTTGCTCCCCAGAGTGTTTTTCAGACTGGACAGGGTGTCGTCAAAGACCTTTTTCCCGTGGTTGATTATTATGACGTTGTCCGCAAGCTGCTCAACGTCCTCAAGATCGTGGGTGGTCAGAATAAAAGTAGTCCCCTTACGGTTCATTTCGCTTACAACGTCCCGTATTTTATTTTTTGCAATGACGTCCAGTCCGATAGTAGGCTCGTCAAGAAATACTATTTCGGGACTGTGCAGCATCGCCATAATAAATTCGCATTTCATACGCTCACCAAGAGATAAAACTCTGGTGGGCTTATATATTATCTCTCCCACGTCAAAAAGCTCAGTCATTTCACCGAGACGCTTTTTATAGTCCTCATCTGCTATCCCATAGATAGCCTTATTCATTGCAAAGCTGTCCACAGGAGGGATGTCCCATATGAGCTGGGACTTCTGTCCGAACACTGCGCCTATTTTGCGGACGTATTTTTTCCTGTCACGCGCCGGTGAAAATCCCATGACGTCTATGCTCCCTGATGTAGGGAAAAGCGCTCCGCAGAGCATTTTTATAGTAGTGGATTTCCCTGCGCCGTTGGGTCCGAGGATACCGCAGACAGTTCCCCGCTCTATCTCAAATGAGATGTCATCCACGGCACTGACCGTCACTGCTTCCCGCTTGAAAAAGCTTTTGACGGTCTCTTTAAATCCGCTGCCGCGTTTATATGTTTTATATGATTTGACAAGGTTTTCTGCTTTTATTGCGACTGACATTATCCTCCTACCCCCTCGTACATTTTTATCATACGGTCATATATCCATATCCCCATAGCGAAAAACAAAAAACAGGGTATCACCGAAATAAACGCAGTCCGGTGGGGACGTCCCAGAAGCGCAGAGGCGGGAAAAAAGCCTATGACCGCCACGGGAACTATCAGGGAGGAAAGCACCTGTATGCTTCTCGGAAAAATTCCAAGGGGATACTTTCCGAAGCTTTTTATGCTGTCAAATATTTCGGGTATCCTTGAATTTCCCACCCATTTGAAGCTGATCGCCGCCATGATAAGATACATCCCGCTTATTACTGCCAGACCCGACAAAAACAGCAGCAGGAAGGACAGGATATTTTCCGCGCCCGACACTCCTGTCTTTAGAGCGGAAATGACGGTCATCACAAGACCGCCCAAAAACAGTCCGATAGATTCGGGGTCGAAATTTGCAGCCACGATATAAAAAAGTGTGGGAATGGGTTTCAGCAGGACGGTCTCAAAGCTGCCCTCACGGATATGATCCATTGTCACCCAAAGGATGCTGCCGCAAAACATAGACGCCGCTCCTGTGGACATTGAAAACACGGACTGTATCAGCAGGACTTCCCACATATTCCAGTCCGGAAACTTTGCTCCGTTTGCGTAGATAAGGACTGTCACCAGTGGAAAAATAATATTTGACAGGAGGGTAATAAAATTCCCCAAAATAAAATTTGCCCGATATGTTGCCGCTCTTGAAAAGGCAGTGTGGAGGCAGGAGAAATAGATTTTGATGTATTTCATATAGTTCTACCCTTTTGCAATTTTTCTTACCCGCCCCCTTGAGGGGGCTGAACATATTAAAAGCTCTGTATTAACTAACGGTGGAGGTGACTCTGCCAGCGGGGGGCTTCCCCGCTATGCACCAACCGCTGTAAATCTTTTTATTGATGTCCGATAAAGAACCTCACTGAGCAGTCCTGTAATTATCACTGCCACCGTCTGATACAAAACCGCCTGCGGGATGGTCAGTCCCATTTCGCCGATGGAATTGTTCCCCGTCCAGACCATTGCAGTTATATAATTGGTGTACTGAAACGGCAGGAACATCATTATTTTCTGAACAACAGCCGGGAAAAAGCTCAGGGGTATCAATGCGCCCGAAAAGATCTGCGCAAGCAGCTGATAAACCACCCGCACTCCCCCTGCCTGTACAAGATAAAATGCGGTCATCCCCAGACAGTAATTGACGTAGAAATTCATCAGGAACGCCAAAGCCACCGAAATGACTGTCCACAGCATTTCTTTCGGGATAATGTCTATCCTGAACGCAAACAGAAATATCAGAAAACAGGGCAGAAACTCAAAAAAGAATCCAAGGACACGGTGTCCTATCTTCTGAGACAGGGCAAAAAATCTGTGGTGCATGGGACGGAGGGTAAATGTCAGGAATTTTCCCGTCCGCACAAGCATCTGCAGATTCCAGTCCGCAAAGTCCATGGTGAGATATCCTATAAGCGCGGACACCCCGAAATAGCATATGGTCTGTTCAAGCTCCATTCCGCCAAGAGTCCCGCTGCCGCCGTAGACTGCAGTCCAGATAAAATACTGGACAATAAAATACACGGGTCCTACAAAAACCGACACAAGAGAATGAGTGCGGTAAGCGCTCCACTCCTTATAGGTCACGAAGGCTACCGCTTTACATTCTTCAAGCTTATGCTTCAAATAATTCACGTCATATCAACCCCGACCAGATAATATTCTGCACGTTGTAAAGAGGCTCTGCCGACCAGCCGTTTGCTCCCTCGTCAAAGGGGACGAACCATGCCGCAACAAGCTGCTCCTCTAAGTCAATATCAAGAGAAGATGCTCCTGCGCCCTCGTGCATGATGGTACGGTCAGAATAGTTAAAGGACAGACCGTGACGGATATCAAATCCAATTCCATAAAGTCTGTTGGGCTCATTTGCTCCCCAGCAGTAGTCGGGAACTCCGCTTAACTGGATGGTGCTCATTTTCTCCACGGACTTTCTGCCAAGTATCCTTGCACCGTCCAGGCGTCCGTTATTTGCATAGGCGTTTCCGAAACGGACAAGATCGTATACAGTGGAGTGCATCCCTCCGCTGGTGCCGGGGATATTGTCCCAGACGCTTCCGTTTCCCTTGCGGTTGTCGATCTCTCCGGAAATGATCTTCGCTAAATAGTCCCTGTTCCTTTCACTGCCTATAAAGCAGCGGGAGGCTGTGTCCTTGGTGTGATAGAAGCCGCTGTCCGACATTTTCAGGGGACGGATAATTTTTTCTTCGATGTAGTCGTGGACATTCTGTCCGCTGACTCTTGTAACTACTTCACCAAGGATGGTAAATCCAAAGGAAGCATACTGCCATTCCTGTCCCGGCAGACGGCGGAGTCCAGCGGAGATACCGTGAGTTATCCAGTCGAACTCGCCCTTGCCGTCCCACTTTTCCGCTGCGGCATTGATAAGCTCCCACTGATCGGGAGGGGCTGTTTCCGGAAAGCAGCCGCCGTCGGGGTAAAGTCCCGAGGTATGGGTCAGCAGATGCCAGATGGTGATGTCGTTAAAGGGCTTCTCTGCAAACTGGGGGAGTATTTCTCCAACATATGTATTAAGTCTGATATAGCCGTCCTCGATAAGCTGCATTATGGCTGTTGCGGTAAAGGTCTTTGTTATGGAGGCTATGCCGAAAACAGTGTCCGGCTGCATGGGGGTGTCTGTTCCCATGGCGTTGTTTCTGCCGATACTGCCGTGAGCGATTACCTTTCCCTTATGGGCGATACAGTAGCTTGCGCCGTGGATTATTTTTCTGTCTATCATCTCCTGCCATCTTTTATTAAGATGGTCGATACGGCTTTCGTCGTAGCCTGTTTCCATGGGCTTGCAGTCGGTTTTTCCCTGAATTACGTTCATAATAAAGACCTCCTTAAATTTTTAATAGTATATCATACCAAAACTGCAAAGTCAATAAACTGTTAGTTTAGCAAGGCGGCGCCCTGCACGATTATCTACCCCCACCATTAGCAAATGCAAATAATTTAGCTTGCAAAGCCCCCTATCAAGGGGGCGGCAAGGTTGAGGCGGGAACTTTCAAAGCCAGGTCGATGCCATTGACATTTACCTCCAAACGTGATAAAATTTATTTGATGATCAAAGCAGGAAGGAGTCCGTCATGGCAGTTTTCAAATGCAAAATGTGCGAGGCAAATTTGGAGATATCGGGAAATACCACCGTCGTTAAATGTGAATACTGCGGGACTACACAGACCGTACCATGGGCAGAGGACAGAGTGTCCGGGAACGCAGCAGGCTTCGGAGGGAATCTTGAAAATCTTCTCAAGCGTGGGAATCTGTCCCTTGAGGACAAAAAATGGGACGATGCAGAAAAATATTTTGACCGCGTCC